>JACZJL010000069.1 GCA_014860585.1 Bacteroidales bacterium
ACCCTGCAGTGCTGCCACGGCATTGATTCTGCCAACACCTATCTGCCCTGCAACATCGGGGTTCAGGTAATCAATATCGTCTGCAGTTGCTTTCATGATTTCCCTGAGCTGCTGTGGAGAAAGCTTACCCGGCGCCATGGCCAGCATCAGTGCGGCAACACCGGAAGCATGAGGAGATGAGAAAGAGGTGCCCGAGTTGTAAAAGTATCCGTCAGCTCCGCCTGTTGCTATTCCGGTGCTTGGCACATTCAGTCCCGGCGCCGAAAGCCCAACATAGGCGCCATAAGAAGAAAAATAGGCTCTTCGGTCATTATTATCAGTACCTGCTACAGCCACAGTACCGCTGTAATATCCCGGGTACCAGTTCTGTCCATCACCATCGTTTCCGGCAGCAAAAAAGGTAATACCGCCATCCATCACATCGCCCCCGCCATTAGCGTTGAAATAGTCGATACCATAAAGGTCATCAGTATTATAAACGTCTGGATCTACATAACCCCAACTGTTCTGCGAAATGGCGGCGCCATTGTCGGCAGCATACATATAAAGTTCCATTGTACTTAAACCATGCAAACCTGCATAAATATCAAGGCTCATCAGCCTGGCGCCGTTACCGAGTCCTGAGCCGCCGGCAATTCCTGCTACACCGGCGCCGTTGTTGCTCACAGCAGAAATAATACCCGCCACCGATGTTGCATGGTCGTCAGCAACTGTAAAAATGCCGTCCGGACCAATCTCCGGCCATCTGTTTCCGGCCAGATCAACATGATCGTATTTAATACCACCGTCGAAAATTGCCACTACCACGTCGGGCAAGCCTTTGGTGATGTCCCATGCAGGCTTTACATTTACGTCAGAACCCGGTGTTCCCGGCATTCCAAAAACCGTCTGGCCTGTGTTTTCAAGATTCCACTGTAGATTGTAAAACACATCATCAGGTGTCCATTTAGGACTGTTTTGTCCGCCGTCTTTGGGGATTGGTTGCCTGCCAACAGGTTCAATCCTGCGGATTTTTAATTGGGGTTCAACCAATTCAACACTTTCCAATCCTTTGTAAGCATCAATGAGTTGAAGCAGGTCTCCTTCATATTCCATTGTGAACACAAACCATTGATGAAACCCCCATGCTTTGTGACGCTCTTTGAAATCGTTGTGCTTTCCTGGTACCTGGTAAAGCCCGGAAAGCACTGATTGGCCGGCAGTAACTTTAAATTGAATGGAAAGAAGATCAAACGCTTCAATACCGGTTACCAATGCGCCATCCTTTCCGTTAGTAAAGGAAGCATCATCCAGATTCTTAACCTGTTCTTCGTTGAACTTTACAATGAAAATGCCCGGCTCCCAGTTTTTACTGGAAAGTTGATGAAAATCAACCGGTGGTCTTTCACCAGTAATGATTTTGTATCCGCCAGTTTCATGAATAGTTTGTGATTGCCCTGAAACGCGACTGATAACAATACTGAAGCCGAATAAGACAAAAAGCGTGATGTGTAGAAGTTTTTTCATTGGAGAGAGATTTAGATATTAACTTCATTTTGTTTTACTACTATTATGATTGAAAAGAACTTAGCAGGTTGCTTAGGCAAAATGCCGAGCAAAACTAAAAATATATATCATTTACTCTGAACTATAATGATATTTTTTCTGAATCTAAATAACCTAATTAGTAATTCTACAATTGGAAAACGCTTAAACTTACCTCAAGCCAATGGCTTTTAAAGAGTTCAAGTTGAAAAAATGATGCTGATACCATTGACAGTTGGACGATCGGTGTATTTGAAATCAACTTTCATCTATGGTTCCCAAAAAGATTGTAGTTTAGCCCAAAAAACCGGATATGCCATTTTTCGAAATCGGGATTTATCAGAGCAAAAAGGTGGACAACCTGGGTACACTGTGGCGCACTGCCTACCAATTGGGAGCCACAGGCGTTTTTACAATTAACCGGAGGTATAAAAAACAACCATCTGATCCATTTGCAGTCGAACGGCAGATTCCATTGAGGAATTTTGAAAATTTCGCACAATTCATGGCACAACGCCCTATGAACGCCCTGCTGGTTGGGATTGAAGAAAATGGGATACCGCTATCGGAGTTTGAACATCCTCCCCAGGCCATTTATCTGCTTGGCGCCGAGGATTTCGGTTTACCCAACTATGTGCTGGAACAATGCCAGCTGATCGTTTCCCTCGAAGCGATGGTCAAACCTTCGTTTAATGTGGCTGTAGCTGGAAGTATCGTGATGTACGACCGTGTGTTTGGAAGGAGGATGGGCTACCCGCCTCCGGTTCCCCGTTGAATCATTTTTCGGAAAAACAGATGAACAGCAAGGAATTTTCAGGTTGGATCAAAACCCGTGCATTGGAACTCGGTTTTTCGGGTTGCGGTATTGCCCGGGCCGGCTTTTTGCAAAACGAGGCATTGCATTTGGAAAACTGGCTGAATGCCGGCATGCACGGAGAAATGACCTACATGGAAAATCACTTCGAGAAACGTGTTGATCCGCGCAAATTGCTGGATGGAGCGAAATCCGTGGTTGTTTTACTGTTTAATTATTTTCCGGAAAAGCCGCTCCCCGAAACCGGCAATTGCATCCTTTCGAAGTATGCTTACGGTGAGGATTATCATTTTGTGATCAAGGAAAAACTTAATCGGTTAATTGCTGAACTGAAGGCCAAAGCCGGCGATATCAACGCCCGTCCGTTTGTGGATTCGGCGCCGGTACTCGAACGCGCCTGGGC
>JACZJL010000070.1 GCA_014860585.1 Bacteroidales bacterium
CCCTTAGCATAGGCTCTCCGCTGCCGGAAGACTTCGATTTAAATTGCAGGGTATAAGCTTGCAAAAATTAATCTTCCATTTTCATGACTTAATTTTTTCGAAATAGGCAAACTCAAATTCTTTAACCAGCGACAAATCTTCAGATTTTGTGGCTTGATAACCCTCAACCAATTTCAACATCAATTGGTCTTTCTCCCAAACTTCGGCCAAATCCTGATTATCCATATTCATCTGCTCCATGCGGAATTTTATTGCTTCAATCGGATCAGGGGCTTCAATCGGAAAGTATTCATCTTCATATTTTTCAATTAAAAGCACCAACAATTCTGCTTCATCACCTTAAGGCGAATTTGCCGGGGCATCAAAAATTGCCTCAAGTCTTTTAAAAGCCTGGTTATATTCTTCCTCTGTTTTAAACACTTTCATAGCTTTTACTTTTTAGATTTTATCAGCATCAAGTAAGCCAGAGGTTACTTTTATAGGATTTGCAGACCTTTGATTCTTTGAAAATGCTTTTTATTGGATGATAGAATTGGCAGCTTGTGAATCATGCAGGTGGAAGCAATAAAAATATCACGGAATTCGATCATATTATTCGATTTCCTTAGATCGTGATAAATTTTGGAGGCACGAATACTGACTTCTTCATCAAAAGGAAGAATTATCGTATCGTCAGTTAATAGGTGAACATCTTGCGTTTTTTGTTTATCCGTTGCACCAATTAAAAGTTCATACAATGTAACTGAAGAAATGCAAATTCTCAGATTATCAGAAATTGTATATAAAACTGTATTTCTTTTATCCTTCGCTCTCAGATAATCAATAAAAATACTTGTATCAACTACCACTCCTGAGCTTTCCATTGATTAAAATTTTGCTGGTTTTGAATCATTAAATCAACATCTGCATCGCTCCAAACCGATACCTCTAAAATTTTCTTTTTGTAATCAGATTGTACCGAATCTTGCGATTTTAATTCTTTCGACAATAAGAACTCAATAAAATCGAGTACCTGTTTTCTTGCATCCGGTTCCAATAAATTGAACTTAAGTGTTAAATCGTTCATAATCTTTGTTTTTACAAAAATATTGAAAATATTAAAAATGCAATCCAATTTCTTAGATTGGCATTTTCGATAACCTTAAATCCGCAATCTCATCCTTTACTTCTGAAAGTCACGGGGTGACTCTTTTCTTGGTGAACCTGCGATAGTAATGAAAATCAGAAAGTCACCCCGTGACTGCAGATTTAAGGGATAGCAATTTTTTTCGTTTGGAATTTTTCAAACGAATCAATCCGTGGCAAAACCTTCGAGAGGCGGCCAAATTTGCAATGAGTAAAAATCACCAATTGCAAATTTCCGCCTTGCATTTCCTCTCATCTCATGGACGGAGCAGTTTACTTTACCTCTTCCTGAAAAACGTCCTTCTGGGTCGGATGTCTGCACTGTCTTGCCTCAGTTCCCGGTTAGTGTTTCCGGGCTTTGAGATGGTAGCTGCCGCGTGAGGATTTTTTTCGATGGCCGCGAAGCCCTCCATCTGCCTCACCTCTATGGAGGAGGGCAGCAACTTGTTGATGTCTTTCAGGCTGCCGCGCTCATCGGATGAGCAGAACGAAATGGCGGTTCCCTTCAGTCCGGCGCGGGCTGTACGGCCAATGCGGTGGATGTAGGTTTCGGGCACTTCGGGGAGCTCATAATTAATTACGTGTGAAAGTCGTTCTACGTCAATGCCACGTGAGGCAATATCGGTGGCAACCAGCACTTTGATTGTGCGGTTTTTGAAACCGGTCAAAGCCCGCTGCCTGGCCTGCTGCGATTTGTTTCCGTGAATGGCTTCGGCAGTGATGCCAACTTTGTTCAGGTCCTGTGCTACGCGGTTTGCCCCGTGTTTGGTTCGGGTAAAGATCAGCACGGTCTCGATTTCGTCGGATTGCAAAACCTGGTGCAGCAGCGCTTTTTTGCCGGCTTTTTCTACATAATACACCGACTGGTTGATGCCTTCTGCGGGCGTGGAAGCTGGAACGGCGTTGATCATCACCGGATTGTGAAGCAGGCTGCTGGCCAGCGCCCTGATTTCTGGTGGAATAGTAGCTGTAAAAAATCCGGTTTGCCTGCGGGCAGGGAGTTTGGCAATGATGCGTTTGATGTCCGGAGCAAAACCCATGTCGAGCATGCGGTCGGCTTCGTCGAGGATAAAAAATTCAACGCGGTCGAGGCGGATAAATCCCTGGTTCATCAGGTCGAGCAGACGACCGGGAGTAGCAATCAGGATATCAACCCCTCTGCGAAGAATGGTTGTTTGGGGAAGCTGTGAAACGCCGCCATAAACCACGGTGTGTCTTAATTTCAGCCCTTTGCCGTAGTCGCTGAAGCTGTCGCTGATCTGGATGGCCAGTTCACGCGTGGGCGCCACAACCAGCGCCCTGATTCCGCCAGAGCGGCTATCAGTTGACGAAAGCGAGAGATTCTGAAGAATGGGAATGGCAAAAGCTGCCGTTTTCCCGGTGCCCGTCTGGGCTGTGCCAAATACGTCGGCGCCTTTTAAAAATTGTGGAATTACCTTTTCCTGTATGGGAGTGGGTGCGATGTAACCCATTTGTTTGAGCGCCTGGGTTATAGGCGCGATGATGTTCAGATTTTCGAATGTCATAAAAATTAGTTAAAGTGTAAGCAGCCGCTTAGCAACCGTGCTTCTTCGGTTAGTCCTGAGTTGAATGTTGAAGTGATCGTGAAATAACAAGGGGATGAATGGCAGGGAAGGGATAAATCTATAAATTGATTGTCAGCTACTTTTTAATAAAGTGCAAAGAACGGTATTATAAACGGATAATGGGTGAAAAAGTTTTGTCAGGGTAAGAAAGATAGCAATTAGAGTGTCATAGGGAGTTTAAAATCAAAAGGTTAAACATTTATTGTAGATTTGGTTTATCATTTAAAGTATTCATGGTAGACAAATTGAATTTGCTAATGTCTGTTTGTTACGAAAATTTCATTTTCATTCGCTAAAATTAATTAGTGAAAAATATTTGTTTCAACGTTTGTTTCTCGGTCAAGTTTTCAATCTTCGGACTGGCTCTAAATTTTACTGTACCTTATCATGAGGCTGTCTTAAAAGTCTTTCATTTGGATTTTCAACGTTTTTTAACCCTTGATCCCTTCCCAAAGGGATGCCTTTGACAAAAGGGAAAACGTTGAAAATCAGGCTCCCTTTAGGGTCGGGGTGCTCCTGATTTTCAACGGTTCGGGTTAAATCTATACTTTTGAGACAGCCTCTTTATTTTTAATATCTCAATCTATAACTACTAATTGCGTTCCTTTGTATGAAGAGAAAATTTGATTTTTAATCAAAAGCCAATTTCATGAAAAAAACAGTTTTACCAGTTTTACTCGCAACAATCTGGATCAGCATTTCAGAATTTGTGCGCAATGAGTTTTTAGTGAAATCTTACTGGACCGGCCACTATGAGCAGCTTGGTCTTGTTTTTCCATCCGAACCTCTCAATGGCGCCATCTGGGGTTTATGGTCGCTGCTGTTTGCCATCGCCATTTTCGTCATTTCCAAGAAATTCTCCCTTGTCCAAACCACGCTTTTAACCTGGTTTGTTGGGTTTTTGCTGATGTGGGTGGTCATTGGAAATATGGGGTTCCTGCCGGAAGGGATATTGTTTTTTGCTGTTCCGCTCAGCTTGCTTGAAGCGTTTGTTGCTGTGCTGATTATCAGGAAATTGTCTTAGAGAGTCTAAAGTGCCCCAGGATCAAAGAGTTGTAAGTATTGAACAATTTGCCTTCGTGAGTTTTTCCAATCTCAATACCTGACAGTGTGCGAAGGTCCTAGCAGGTTTTTTCAATTTTTTTGTTTAGCCTTTAAACAAAATATCTAAACAAATGTTAGTTGCTTTAAGGTAAAGATAATTTTCGTGTCTTGCTTTTTGAACCAAATTAGGTAAATGACAACTGAAAAACTCATTAATTTATTAATCAACATCTTAATCATTATAAACCAACTTAACTGTCATGAAAACTTTAATCAACTTATTCCTTTTTGTGCTGCTTTCGATGCCTATTTTTGCACAGCAGATAATTTTGGGAGAGCGTACACTTGAGAAAATCCAGAACGAGCGACTAAAAGTTTTGGAAAATTATAGCAAGAATTCGCCTTTGGTTGAATCCACAAAATTTTTAGCGCAGCCATTGCCAATACCCTATTCTTACCACGAAACCAGCCAGGTGTTGTCGTGGGACAATGGCAATTTCTACACTGCCCTTGGTAGCTATAATGCTTTGGATCTGGATGTGGCAATCCGTTTCGAACCATTAGATTTACAAAATGTTTCAGGTTACTTTTTAACAGCTATTCAGGTATTTGCTTACGACGAAATGAATTTTACCTTAAAGGTGTGGCAGGGACCTGTTGGCAATAATACTGAAATTTATGCTCAGGATGTGAACGAATTTATCATTGGTGAATTGAACACATTTGAACTCGACACCCCTGTTGCCATTGATGTAACCCAGGAATTCTGGATTGGTTTCAGCGCATCAGTTGAGGCCGGTTTTTATCCTCTTGGAATTGATGAAGGGCCTGCAGTGCAATTTAAAGGGGATATGATCAGGCTTGCCGGCGGTGAATGGGAATCATTATCTCAAAGTTACGGGATTAATTTTAACTGGATCGTTCGTGGGTTTGCCGAAATACTTGCTGATCCACAGTCGCCTGCAAGCCCCGGGAACGTGAGCGCAGAGGCTGCTCCTGAAGGCGGTTTAAGCGCCTCAATCAGTTGGGTTAACCCTTCAGAAACTTTTGGTGGCGACCCGCTCACCGAATTGACCGAAATCTTCATCGAGCGCAACAACGAGGTAATTGCTACCATTGAAGATCCTGAAATTGGAAGTCTGGCTTCTTTTGAGGATAATACTATCGCCGAATCAGGCATTTATTTTTATAAAATCTATGGCGTGAACAGTTTCGGCAATGGTGCGCAGGGTTCAGTGACTGACTACATCGGTACAGATATTCCGACAGCACCCGGCAATGCACAGCTCGAAGTGACGGGCAATGACGGTTTTGTAACCTGGAATGCTCCAACGCAGGGAATCAATGGAGGTTATATTGATGAAGCAGAGCTTTTTTACACCGTAGAACGCCTCCCCGGTAATGTAGTTGTTGCACAAAACTTAGCCGTAACTGAATTTCTTGATACGCAGATTCCAGGTCCGGGAAACTATTTCTATCAAATTACTGCAGCCAATTACATTGGCGAAGGCGGAACTGCCGCCACCAATGTGGCCGTGCTTGGTGTAGATGGATACTTAATGTACGAGATGTTTGATTATCCCTATGGACAACTTCCCCCTGGCTGGACACTAACAGGTACCCAGGTGGGATGGTCAGTCAGTGTAACTCCTTTTGCAGGAGGTGAGCCTAACGAATTGCGGCTTTATTGGGCGCCGGTGCTAAATGGCAGCAGTCGCCTGGTAACTTATCCGATAAGCACTGGAGACATGGATTTTTATCGTTTTAAATTCAAGCAAATGTTTGAACTCTATCCCGGTTATTCAAGCGATGATTTACTTGGAATTGATATTACATTTGATGATGGTGAAACCTGGGAAACCTTATGGGAATATGTTACCATCACTAATATTCCGGCAGATGAATTTCAGCTTCCGATTTCCGTTCCTCAGGGAGCAAATACCATGCATCTTGGATTCCGCTTTGAGGGAAATACGTTTAATATTGAGAATTGGGCGCTTGATGATATGATCATAGAGCCTGTTCTGGAAAATGACCTTGAAGGCCTTTCAATTGATGGTTCAACCACTTTATCAGAGGGCTTTGCATCTACCTTTGTCGTGAATATTCGCAACAACGGATCGGTTTCTCAAGATAATTACGCAGTAAAATTGATGAAAAATGGAACTGAAGAATTAGCTTCAGTTTCCGGAAATCTGATAGCTCCTGCCGAGGTGCAATCTTATGAATTTAGCTGGACTCCTGCAGCTGGCGATGTTGGTAATGTATCGCTTTCGGGTTATGTGGATTTTGCAGGCGATGAACTGCCCTCCAACAACACTACCAGCGAATTGAATGCACAAGTTTTTCCGCAAGGAATTATTCCTATAGAAATTGGCGATGGAAATTTCTATACACCCTTGCCTTATGATTTTTTCTGGGAATACAGTCTTTCCCAAACTCTCTATTACCCTGAAGAAATCGGGTTTCCTGGTGGAGCTATTTTTGCCTTAGCCTATGAGACTTCTTTTGCACAGGAGAAGATAGATAAAGCAATCCAAATCTGGATCGGTGAAACAACCCAGGAGGATTTGACCAACGGATGGATTGACCCTTCAACGTTGCAATTGGTTTTCGATGGTACAGTGGATTTTCCGGCCGGAAACAATGATGTTGTGATCACGCTCGATCAACCTTATATTTACACTGGTGGTAACCTTGTGATTTATTCCTACAAATCGGATGAGAGTTGGTCTTCTGGAAATCATTTTCTGAGTTCTAATGATCCTAATCGACACAGGTCACTAAAAGCCATTCAGGATTTTGCACCTTTCGATCCACAGAATCCGCCTGCATCACAACAGCCTTCGTCCTACTATCCTGATATTACCATGTTTCTGAACCTTTCAGGATTTGGTTCTGTCGAGGGTACAGTTTCTGATGGTGCAAATCCTCTGGAAGGGGTTGAAGTAACGCTGAGTGGCTCTGCCCAGCCCGCATTCACCAATGCTGAGGGTGTTTACAATTTCCCGGCAGTAATTGCAGGAACCTACTCAGTACAGTTTGATTTATTCGGCT
>JACZJL010000071.1 GCA_014860585.1 Bacteroidales bacterium
AAGGCAACGATTGCATACAACTCAGGAAATACAGCGAGGATCATGGTTTTTCCGAACACGTCGTAACCCGAACCGATGGCTGCGATACCATTGGCGCAGATACTACCCTGCCTGATGGCCGAAAAGAGCGCTACCAGCCCGAGTGCAACCCCGGCGCCGAAAATGGCAGCCCCCTGGAGGATGGTCATGTCGGGAGAAATGACCCCTGAATTGTTGATCACAAAGAATCCTGCAAAACCATAAAGTCCCTGGGTTCCGGGCAAAGCACTTAAAAGCATGAAGTTACCAAATGCTTCATCATTTTTTTTGAGTGCACCAATGGCGGCATTTCCCCCCATGGTTACTCCGTAAGCACTGCCGATACCTGCAAGGCCGATCATCAGTGCCAACCCGACGTAGGTTAAAATTAGAGCTAATGTCATACGTTTTTCTCCTTAAAATTAAATGTTATTCGATTGATTTGATTAATTATTTTCTTGAAAATGGACTGTAAGCCTTGCCACCTCCGGCAAATCCGGCATTTTTATAAAACTCCACAAAAGTTAGACGCATCGGATGGACAAAGGCGCCGAGCGTGGCCATAAAGATATTCAACCCGTGACCGATCAGCAGGATGATGATAAATATCAACTGACTGACCACCGGAGTGCTTCCACTCATTTGAAAAGCCAGGTCATTAAATACATATCCCAAAATTCCGCTGGAAACACCCAAAGCAAACAACCTGATGTATGAAAGCAAGTCGCCTAAAACACCAGTGGCAATGGAATAAACCTCCCAGATACCGCCGCCAAAATTGATAAATACGTTTTTACCCGGATTGTTGAAAAAGAGGATCAATACGCCTGAAACTGCAAAGACAGCATACATCAGGATATTCATCAGCCCTGCATTGTCTTCGTTTTTTAAAGCAAAAATGGCGACAAGTCCAAGAATCATGATGATCCAGCCGATCGTGGTCAATGCGTAGGCAATGCCATTTTGTTTGATGAGATTGGCCGCTTTGATAAACATTCCGTAAACGATCTGGATGGCGCCGAGTACCAGTGCAAAGTAGAACATTTTCTCTGAGTCGAGCATGTAGGCTCTCATCGAGCGCAGCCAGGTGAGTTTTCCATCATCAATCATTTCGATGAGGTTCATCCCAAAGAAAGTTCCTGAGATGGCGCCGAAAATGACGGTTGCACCACCGAGCCATTGCAGCAGGGTTAATACCGGTCGCATGTCGGTGCTGACTTTTTTCTTGAACAGCGTGGCGCCGATCAGGAAGAGCAGTCCGTAACCGGTATCTCCCAGGCAAAAGCCGAAGAAGAGCATGAAAAAAGGTGCAAAAAACGGGGTCAGGTCAAGTTCTTTGTAATTTGGCAGGGAGTAGAGTTTGCCGATGGGCTCGAAAAGCTTGCTGAAGTTGCTGTTTTTGAGCATGATCGGTACCTTGTCAGTTTTATCCGGATCGGCTGTAATGTAAAAGACTTCCTTTTCACCAAGGAAAGCATTCACCTTTTCAATGTTGGATTGCGGCACCCATCCTTCGATGATCATCAGTCGGTCGGCAGCTTCTTTTCCGGTATTCCGGACTACCCGGCTGAATGAAATTTTATTTTCCCTGAGATCACGCGCAGTTTGTAGCACAGGAATAAACGCTCTGGCATTACCATGAATGAAAAGATTGATCTCTTCCATCCTGGAAACCAACTGGTTTTTCTCTTGAGCTACCTCAGATGCAGGACGCTCAGGGGCTTTCACCTCATCGGCATCAATTTCGATGTGTTCGCCTTCGCGCTGAACAATAATAAAATAGACCTGACCTTCGCTTCGGCTGATCACTTCAAGATTAAATTCCTGCTCCCAAGCAGTTTGAAATTTCCGTTCCGTAACTTCATAAAAACGGATATGAAAACCATTGTCAGCAAGCTTTTTCAGATCTTCCACAGAGAAATTTCCCCAGGGATGCAAAGCCCGATAGGATTTGTCGAGTGTGGCCATCTTTTGTTTCAGCGATTCATATTCGCTTTGAACCTGCAAAATGGTGTCGAGAATTTCATCGGCTGATTTGTCGGTAGTCGTGTCCTGTGCCTCGGCTTCCTTAGTTTTGAGGAATTTGATGGTTTTGTCAAATTGCTGAAGGCGAAGAATTTCTGCGGCAGTAGCTTCGTCGGGTTCTATGCCTTTGTCCACAACATCCACTACGCCAAGGTCCTGCAAATCGACAAGAAACTGGTGGTAATCCGTGTGGTGGATCAGGAGGGCATATTTTTTCATTGGTACGATCATCAGGCAGCCTCGCTTTCTTTTTGTTCCATACGACTTTTCACAATCTTCTGCGCCGATTTGGAGAGGTTTTCCTCGTCTTCCATGAAGCGCTTGATTTTTAGGATGGCTTCCTCGTATCCCGGAATTTGTACCTTTTCGTAAAGATTTACTTTCTGTGTAGTCTTTTTCCTGGCAAAATCGAGCAGTTGGGTTTTACGATCATACACATCCCGTTCAAGGGCAATATGAGCCAGTTCCCTTATGACTTTAATCCCTTCGGGGTACCAGGTTGGATTTTTAAACAGGCTGAACTCCTTGATATCAAATTCGATTTCTTCGAGAATGGGCGTCTTTACCCCGGCGATCTTTTTCACCGAGAGTTTCACATCTTTGATCGTAACCAGGTCGGGATTGAATTCATTCCACAGCCTGAGCGTATTGTCGTTTGCCCTGATCTTTTCATCCAACACCTTATCGAGACGTGCAGCTTCATCTTTGGCTTTTTTCACCTCGGTGCGCAGCGCAGCTTCCTTGTTTTTCAATGTTGGAAGGGCATTCACACGAACCTTAAGCTGCTTGTTTAGCAGTTGAAGTGAGGTCTTGTTGTAATGAAATTTTATTGCCATAATCTAAATTTCTGATGACTGCAAATTGTTTTGTATGAGTGGATATTACTTGCCGTTAGGCCAGTGTTTATCCACAAATTCCTGTTTGATTCCCACTTCGGTGGGTGAGAAATATTTACCAAACAGTGCCCATGTTTTGTCAAGCATTTCTTCGCCGGTTATGTTCACGTCGATGGCAAGGATGTCGTTGGAATATTGCTTTGCAAAATCGAGCGACCGTTCGTCGAAGTCGGTGAGGTCGAAACCGTTTTCCAGTTTGGTTTTGGCGTTGGCTGCCTCTGCATATAACTTGATGGCGGCGTTCATCACCTGGGCGTGATCTTTCCGGGTATCCTTTCCGATTACATTCTGCTTCAGACGGGAAAGGCTGCGGAACGGGTCAACAATAACCTTGGCGATATCGGTATCACGGCGCAGGAACAGCTGTCCTTCGGTGATGTAACCGGTGTTGTCAGGGATGGCGTGAGTGATGTCGCCACCCGAAAGTGTGGTCACCGCGATGATGGTGATAGAGCCACCGGCCGGGAATTGCACTGCTTTTTCGTAAATCTTTGCCAAATCGCTGTACAATGAGCCGGGCATACTGTCTTTCGACGGGATCTGGTCCATCCTGTTGGAAACGATACTCAACGCATCGGCGTACAGTGTCATATCGGTAAGGAGGACAAGGACGGTTTCATTTTTCTGAACAGCAAAATATTCAGCAGCGGTAAGCGCCATGTCGGGGATGAGCAATCGTTCAACGGGCGGGTCATCAGTGGTGTTTACAAAGCTGATGATGCGGTCGAGCGCGCCGGCGTTGTCGAAAATATTTTTGTAAAAAAGATAATCGTCGTTGGTCAGACCCATGCCACCGAGGATGATTTTATCGGCTTTTGCACGCAGTGCCACGATGGCCATTACCTGGTTGTAAGGCTGGTCAGGATCAGCAAAGAACGGTATTTTCTGACCGGTCACCAGCGAGTTGTTCAGGTCAATACCTGCAATGCCGGTAAAGATCATGTTACTTGGTTTCTTACGTTGTACCGGGTTTACTGATGGTCCGCCAATTTCGATTTCCTTTCCTTCAACCTCCGGGCCGCCGTCAATAGGAAGGCCGTAAGCATTAAAAAAGCGTCCTGCCAGTTCGTCGCTCACCTTTAGCGTTGGAGCTTTACCCAAAAAAGTTACTTCAGCATTGCTGGGAATGCCCTCGGTACCACCAAAAACCTGGAGTGTAACAATATCGCCGATGATCTTGACCACCTGTGCCAGGCGGCCGTTTACCAGCGCAAGTTCGTCGTAACCGATGTCTTTGGCCTGCAACGAGCAGGTGGCTTTGGTTATTTGTGTGAGCCTGGTATAAATTTTTTGAAATGCCTGAGTTTCCATTATCTGATGTTTTATTTGCTTAATTAATGCGGTCAGGCTGTTTGCGCCACCCTGCGTTGTTCCAATGTTTCTTCGAGTTGGTGCTCAAACTTTTTGAAGTCATCCGAATTGAATTTGGAGTAATTCATCTGTTTGAGGATATTGATCACCTGGCGGAAGTATTTGTTGACTTCGTCGAATGAATCGAAATCATACTGATCTTTTACGATATTGATCACCAGGTCCATCATGTATTTCTGCCTTTCGATAGGAGAGGAGGAGTCCACTTCATCGAAGGCGTCCTGCTGAAGAATAACAAAGTCAAACACCTCGGATTTCCAGAACCTGACATGATATTCTACCGGAACACCATCGTCACCAAGAATGTTTATCTGTTCGTAAGCCTCTTTTCCCCTGATTAAAAGGTTTTTAGCATACAGCAACTGGTCGAGCCAGTGATCGGAGACATTCTCTCTGAGGTACTCAATAAACTCGTCGTATTCGAGGTACTTTGAATAGCTGTCAATAGGGTCAACTGCCGGGTAGCGCTTGCTGTCGGCTCGTTGCTGGGAGAGTGCGTAGAAACAGCGGGCTGCTTTTTTGGTGGATTCGGTAACGGGTTCTTTCAGGTTACCACCAGCAGGGGATACAGCGCCGATGAAGGTGATACTTCCGGTTGTTCCGTTTGGCAAATACACAAATCCGGCTCTTGCATAAAAATTCGAGATGATAGCAGGCAAATCCATCGGGTAAGCATCCGGCCCGGGAAGTTCTTCCATACGATTCGACATTTCCCGGAGTGCTTGTGCCCAACGTGATGTGGAGTCGGCCAGCAACAATATTTTTAATCCCATCGATCGGTAATACTCTGCGATGGTCATAGCGGTGTAAACGGAAGCTTCGCGCGCTGCAACCGGCATGTTGGATGTGTTGGCGATGATAGTAGTACGTTCCATCAGCTTTCTTCCGGTGCGTGGGTCATCCAGTTCGGGGAACTCGGTAAAAATATCCACCACCTCATTGGCACGTTCACCACAGGCAGCAACCACTATCATGTCGGCTTCGGCATGTTTTGAAAGGGCGTGCTGTAACACGGTTTTTCCAGTCCCGAAAGGTCCCGGTGTAAATCCGGTTCCACCTTCCACGATTGGGTTGAGCGAGTCAATGCAGCGGACGCCGGTTTCCATCATCCTGAATGGACGCGGCTTGGCTGTGTAAGCTTTGATAGCAAGCTTTACCGGCCATTTCTGAACCATGGTAACCTTGTGCTCTTTGCCGTCGCTGTCTGCTACAACTGCAATTGTATCTGTAATTTTATATGTGCCAGCACCAACGATCGTTTTGATGGTGAATTTTCCCTTGAATTTAAACGGAACCATGATCTTATGGGCAATCCAGTTTTCCTGGACTTCACCCAGCCAGGAACCGGCTTCAACAAGGTCGCCTGCCTTCGACAACGGTTTAAATTCCCATTTTGACTCAAAATCCAGGGGGTCGGTGTATTCTCCACGGGTGAGGAAAACCCCTTCCATTTTGTTCAGGTCGTTTTGCAACCCGTCAAAGTTTTTCGACAAGATGCCCGGGCCAAGTGTGGCTTCGAGCATGTGTCCGGCAAATTCTACAGTATCGCCAATACGCAGATTACGCGTACTCTCGAATACCTGCGTATAAGCTTTTTGCCCCATGACTTTGATCACCTCTGCCATCAACGGTACCCCTTTGAGCTTGATGAAACAGATTTCGTTTTGTGAAACCGGCCCATCAACATCAACGATTACAAGGTTGGCAATAATTCCTGCTACTAATCCTTTTGTCATTTCGAATGATTTCAGTTAAATATTTACTTTTTACCTGAGTTGATACTCAGCTTCGGCGTTTACAAAAGCCCAGGTCTGGGTTGCTTCGTCGTAAAGGAACTGACCGGTTTCGCCAGTATTTTCCCCTCCGATTTTTTCAACAGTAATGGTATTTTTTTCCGCCGTCAACTTATAAATATCATTATCGTGCTGCACAATTTTTGTCTCGATTTCGCCAGGAGCCATACCCAAAGGACTATTGCCCGTCCAGAATTCGATGGAATTGAGCACAATGCCATCAACAAACAAACACACTTCATAAACCGGTATAATGACTAAAGCGACGAAAACAAGCTCTTGTCCCCATTTTCCACTAACTGACGTTTTATTCCAATCGTACAGGCTGTTGGTCAGTGCGAAGGAACCCATGCAACTTTGTTGTGTTAAGGCTGTGCCAAGAAGAATTGCAGCGAGTAAAAAGGATTTGATTTTTTTCATATTACTGAATGTTAAATAGTTAATAATTATTTTCTGGATATAAATTGCAAGTTAAACTCCTCGGGCAGTTCGTAACTGCTTCCTAAATTTTTCAGAAGCTTTCTGAATAACCGTTCGCCCTCAGTACGATCGAGGAGCAGCCAGCGCTCAACCATTTCCAACTGAATGACAAAAGCGAGCAATCGTTCGATGGTGAAGTAATGAAAAAATACCTGGTCGTCAATCCATTGCCATTTCATCAGGTCCAACGCTTTTTCGCGGTCAAGCATGTTGTTGTTTTCCCATGCAGCCAAAATTTGTTCCACTTCAGGAAAATCCTGCATCAGTCCGAAATCGCGGGCGTTGCTTCGTAAAACATTTTCGACAACAAAGTTACTTCCGATCATTTGTGGTTCAACCGGTAGTTTGTATTGCCTGCAATTGAGCGCCGTAAGCACGTTGCCCATGCTAAGCTGCAGTTCGTACCATGATTTGAGGAACGTATTTTCGAGTGTGCCGAGGTAATTAAAAAAACGCTCTTCAAGAATATTCTCCCAGCTTTTGGCCATATCGTCCTGGTTTTCAGCCTTGAAATCAAGAATGAAATGGTACATGTAATGCAAAATATCCCTGGTGGGTTCTTTGATCTGTTCTTCGAGGAAATCCAGCGAATAATTGCCCCGTGGGTCAAAATCAACACCTGATTTGAGCAAAAGATTCAACAGGTTGGTGTTGTCGTATTTCCTGAACAACTCTTTGAAAAGCTGGTAATCGTCCGGATGCAGATCGTCTTTCCAGTCTTCCCGGAGGTCGGCTGCTGCAAGTTTTAGCTTGCCTTCGTCGAGCAGCAGGTCCGGGAGGCCTGCAACCAAATAGAAATATTCAGTTTTGGATGTAAACAGCATGGCTTATTTATTCCTCGTTGAAAAATTTCTGGGTTCTTGGACGGAGGAACTGTTTGAAGAAGTTTTCGAAATCTTTGTCGGTGAAACTGATCTTGAAACTTTGGTCTTTCGGGCCGATCCTGAAACCGCTTTTTATCCCTTCTTCAAAATTGATCTCCATGCCTTGCTTAATGGTTCCAGCCACTTTGGCCATCAGGTAGCTTTCGAGTTGCTGGCGGTCTTTTTCTGACAGGAATACCATCACTCCCTGGTTGGATTTGCTGATTTCGCCCCACTGCTCAACCAGCCTGGTGATGAGGTTCTTCACAAAATCCTTGTCGTCAAACGATTTCTCAAGTGCCTGTTCCACTGCTTTCTGATTGAGCATTTCGGCAACCTTTTGTTTCACTGTCGAAAAAGCTTGCCTTGAGGACAGGACTAATTCTGAGTGTACATTTTTCTTTTGTTCTTCGGCTTCTTTAGCTGCTTGTTCGGCTATCTGGCGGGCTTCTTTTTTTGCCTTGCTCAGGATTTCTTCGGCCTCTTTTTTAGCGTTTTCGACGATTTCCCGGGCTTCAGTTTTGCCTTTTTCCAGGCCTTCATCATAGATTTTTTTGGTTAACTCCTGTAGTTTATCATTCATAAGATTAGAAATTTTCCCTTTTTAAAACAGTGGGCAAAAATACAGTTTTCAGTTTAACTCGTTCAATTCTTATAATTAAAAAACAAAACTAGCTCACATAGCACTTTCTACCATCACTTCATCATAACGTAGGTTCCTGATAATAAACGACTGGCGGTCTGGGGTGTTTTTGCCCATGTAGAATTCGAGCATTTCTTTGATGGATTGTCCTTTCCTGAGGATAACAGGATCAAGACGCATATTGGCGCCAATGAAATGTTTGAACTCGTCAGGAGATATTTCTCCAAGTCCTTTAAATCGTGTGATTTCAGGATTGGCGCCGAGTTTTTTGATGGCCGCCTGCCGCTCTTCATCGCTGTAACAGTAAATTGTTTCCTTTTTGTTCCTTACCCTGAACAACGGAGTTTGCAAGATATAGACATGGCCTGCTTTAACCAGATCGGGGTAAAACTGGAGGAAGAAAGTGAGAAGCAGCAGCCGGATGTGCATCCCGTCCACGTCGGCATCGGTGGCGATCACGATGTTATTGTAGCGCAGGTTTTCGAGGTCTTCGTCAATGTTGAGCGCTGATTGCAGCAGGTTGAACTCTTCATTTTCATACACCACTTTTTTTGTCATGCCATAGCTGTTGAGCGGCTTGCCTTTGAGCGAAAATACCGATTGTGTATTCACATCCCTCGACTTGGTGATGCTTCCACTGGCTGAGTCTCCTTCAGTGATGAACAGCGTGGTCTCGAGCCGGCGCTCATGGTTTTGGTTGTAGTGGATGCGGCAATCACGCAACTTTTTGTTATGCAGACTGGCCTTTTTCACACTGTCCTTCGCCAGTTTTTTTATGCCGGCGATCTCTTTCCGCTCTTTTTCGGAGCGCATGATCTTTTGGTAAATGGCATCGGCGATGTCGGGATTCATGTGAAGGTAGTTGTCAAGATGGCGCTTCACCAGGTCAATCACATAGTTACGCACTGTCTGGCCATTAGGCTCCATGTACATTGAACCCAGTTTGGTTTTGGTTTGCGACTCAAAGACAGGCTCCTGAATTTTTATACTGAGGGCGGCAGCCATTGAGGCGCGAACATCTCCGGGATCGAAATCTTTTTTGAAAAATTCCCTTATTGTTTTTACCACCGCCTCCCTGAAAGCAGCCTGGTGGGTCCCGCCCTGTGTGGTATTTTGCCCGTTTACAAACGAATGGTACTCTTCGCCCCATTGATTGGACATATGGGTAAAAGCAAACTCAAAATCTCCTTCGGTAATATGAATAATCGGGTACAGCGCATCACCATTGATGTAGCGTTCCAACAGATCAAGCAACCCATTCTTGGCATAAAAGCGTTCGCCATTGGAATAGATCGACAGGCCGTTGTTGAGGAAAACATAGTTCCAGAGCAGTTTTTCGACATATTCAGGGATAAAGTGAAAGTTGCCGAAATAGGTGGTGTCAGGAGTAAATGTTACCAATGTGCCGTTGCGATCATCAGTTGGCATTTCAGGAAGGTCGTTGACAATCACTCCCTGGCTGAACTCTGCAACTTTGGTTTTGCCTTCGCGGATCGATTGAACCCTGAAGTAAGAGGAAAGCGCGTTCACCGCTTTGGAGCCAACGCCATTCAGCCCTACCGACTTTTTAAAAGCCACCGAGTCGTACTTGGCGCCGGTGTTGATCCTCGACACACACTCGATCACCTTGCCCAGTGGAATGCCACGGCCAAAGTCGCGGATAGTCACCGTTTTTTCGTCAATGGTGATGTCAATTCTGCGGCCGTTGCCCATCACAAACTCGTCAATGGAGTTGTCAATGATCTCTTTGATCAGCACGTAAATGCCGTCGTCCTGCGAGGAGCCGTCGCCCAGCTTGCCGATATACATACCGGGCCGGGTCTGGATGTGCTCGTTCCATTCGAGTGTGCGTACCTGATCTTCACTGTATTCAAAAGCCATGGTTTAAGGAAAATTTTTGCAAAAGTAATCTTTCAAAGGGTAATGTGCGCCCCTGCAAAATGTTTAGTTACCAACAGCAAGCTGTGAATAAACAGCCCTGACAGGGATTTTCCGGAGGGATGCCTTTGGAACAAACCCTGGAAAGTCACCCGGTGAATTCGCTCAGAAATCCACCAAAATTTCAAATTCAGTGGCACGTTGGTATGATTCACCGGGTGACTCGTGCATGTTGAAAAGTCACACGGTGAATCGCCTGCAAAGTCAACCAATAAGGTAATAAGGTTATGTGAATCAATTGAATACGTTTTCTACTAAGGTTTTGTATCAAGATAAGGTTTTCTTCTTCGATAAATGACCTCCAAAAGATGAAAACCTTATTTCCATCTTCAACCTTAGTAGAACTGAGCAACCATCATGCTTTCCAACCTTATTACCTTATTTTCACGATAAAAGATGATATCATTCATAAAAGATCATTCACCCCGTGAATCACCTGAAGTTCATCGCAGTTACAGGTTTGGTGGGTGTTTGGTAACATTCAAGGGGTGACAGTAAAACTTGGAAGTTACCCGGTGAATTCGATCAGAAATCCACAAAAATTTCAAATTCAGTGGCACTTTGGTATGATTCACCGGGTGACTGGCGCATGTTGAAAAGTCACACGGTGAATCGCCTGCAAAGTCAACCAATAAGGTAATAAGGTTATGTGAATCAATTGAATACGTTTTCTACTAAGGTTTTGTATCAAGATAAGGTTTTCTTCTTCGATAAATGACCTCCAAAA
>JACZJL010000072.1 GCA_014860585.1 Bacteroidales bacterium
AGAATTACAGTCACCATCAGAGAAGATCAGAGAGATCAGCGGGAATGAATTTAGCCCGCAGATCACACAGATTTACGCAGATTCTTTTTAGAAGCAAAGAATTACGGTCACCACCAGAGAAGATCAGAGAGATCAGCGGGAATGAATTTAGCCCGCAGATCACACAGATTTACGCAGATCTTTTTTAGAAGCAAAGAATTACAGTCACCATCAGAGAAGATCAGAGAGATCAGCGGGAATGAATTTAGCCCGCAGATCACACAGATTTACGCAGATTCTTTTTAGAAGCAAAGAATTACGGTCACCACCAGAGAAGATCAGAGAGATCAGCGGGTAAGAGAAGGTAGTTGGCAAAACCGTAATCAAACAATTCGGAGAGCAAACAACAGATTGGTCAACAACCTGACAACCCGAAACCCGATAACTTTCCTCCCCCACATCCGATACCTAAATTTAATTTTCTATTTTTGTCGGTATAAATCCATCAAACTGAAATACATTGAAGAAGTGTTTTTTTAACTTAATCATTAGCTTTCTATTCATTTTTCCAGTGCAATTGCATGTAACAGCGCAAATCAGCGAAGGCGGTATTCCTCCGGCTTTTCAATATCGCCTGCCACAAACCGGAATACCAGTCATGCAGGTTACCCCTCCCGATGTTGAGCAGCTTCGCGATCAGGATGCATATTACGATAAGCGGGGTGATGCCCTGCGGTTTGCCGAATCCGTCCAGGTAAATATTGACCTGGCCAGGGAGGGATTTTGGGAACGCTTACCTGATGGCGGCAGGCTTTGCCGACTTATCATCGAGTCGAAAGATGCGCAGGCGCTTATTCTTTACTATAGTCGGTTCATTATTCCGGCAGGGGGGAAACTATTTCTTTACAATGCGAATCACAAACAAATTATTGGCGCCTTTACCAGGCGAAACAACCCAACACGCGCAAGTTTCGCCACTGAGATGATGCAGGGAGAAAAGGTTACACTTGAATACTACGAACCATCTGGAATGACGGCAAAACCGGAAGTGGTGATCAATGAGGTTGGATATGTATATCGCACAGCTGAAAACTTCTTCCGGCAGCGTGGTTTTGGTGGTTCCGACACCTGCGAGGTCAATATAAATTGTCCGGAAGGCGAGGAATGGCAAAACCAGAAAAACGGCATTGCACGAATCATTGTAAAAGCAGGCTCCTCCTCTCTTTGGTGCACCGGCTCTCTGGTTAACAATGTACGTTGGGACCTGACGCCATACTTCCTAACCGCTGACCATTGCGGCGCCAATGCGACACCACAGAATTACGACCAGTGGCTTTTCTATTTCCGGTACGAAGGCCCTGACTGCGAAAATCCGACAACCGATACTTTATTCAAAAACTACACGATGACCGGCGCCACAAAACTGGCAGCCAGTGGCGGAGCAGGTTATGCATCAGATTTTAAATTGCTCCGTTTGAACGAGTCGGTTCCGCTGTCTTACGAGCCTTATTTTAATGGCTGGAGTAACGCAGACGTGCCAAGTCCCAACGGTACAACCATCCATCACCCGGAAGGCGATATCAAAAAAATAAGTACTTACACCGACACACTGAAATCAACGAGCTGGGGAGCCCTTCCCAATACCCATTGGAGGGTGGTTTGGACTCCGACAGAAACCAACTGGGGCGTTACTGAAGGGGGATCATCCGGCAGCCCGATTTTCGACGACCAGGGAAGAATTATCGGCCAACTCACCGGAGGCGAGGCCAGTTGCCGTTACACCAACAAGCCTGACTATTACGGTAAATTTTCCTATTCGTGGAATACTGACACAACATCGGATTCTACAAGGCTTAAACCCTGGCTGGACCCGGATAACGTCGGAATTACCGAACTGGATGGCACCACAGTGAGCGTTGAAGAAACTTCCCTTCCGGAAAGAGATCTGCAAATATTCCCAAACCCAACCAGCGGACATGTTTTTATCAATGATAACCGAATGGCAGGAAACCAGGTTCAGATCATGATTTTTGACCTGCCCGGCAAAGAAATTTTTACCAAAAATTATCCTGAACTGGCGTCAAATCAACTCAATCTCGACCTGAGTTTTTTACAAAATGGAATCTACTTTCTTACGATCGTGGTGAATAACGAGCCCCAAACGGTAAAGCTGATCAGGTAATCCAAACGTTTGGAAATCATAAAAAACTAAAGCCGCAATGGATTGTCCACTGCGGCTTTGCTCTTTTTTAGAAAACAAATGCTTTAGTTTTTCAGATGCTCTGAAAGGAACTTTTCCATTGCGCGGTAAAAATCAAAGCGGTTTTCTTCGTTTCTGAAACCATGGCCTTCATTGTCTTTCACCATGTATTCCACTTCGATACCGCGCTTGCTGAGTGCTTCAACAATCTGATCCGATTCAGCCTTGTTCACACGTGGGTCGTTGGCGCCCTGGGCAACAAAGAGTGGAGTCATCATTTTATCGGCATTCAATGCAGGTGAAGTGGCTGTGAACTGAACCTTATCCGTTTCAGGATTTCCCACCATCTCATACATCATATCGAGCATTGGTTTCCAATAAGGAGGGATTGTTTGCATAAAGGTAAAGAGGTTGGAAACGCCAACATAGTTTACTGCCGCAGCGTACAAGGTAGGAGTAACAACAATTCCCTGCAACGTAGCATATCCACCGTAGCTGGCGCCGTAAATGGCGATCCGGTCTTTGTCAGCTATACCTTTATTGATGAGCCAGTAAACGCCATCGGTGATATCGTTTTGCATGTTCAATCCCCATTGTTTAAACGATTTTTCCATAAACTCACGGCCATACCCTGTTGAGCCTCTGAAATTCATCTGCAGGACTGCAAAACCACGGTTGGCCAGGAACTGAACTTCCGGGTTGAAGCCCCAGTTATCGCGTGCCCAGGGACCCCCATGCGGATTGACTACTACCGGAAGGTTTTTGGCTGTCTCCATCGTGAGGCCTTTTGGTAACGTCAGATAACCCGGAATCACCATACCATCACGGGCGGTATATTCGATCGGGTACATACTGGCCATTTCGTTTTCGTCGAGCCAGGGGCTTACATCATGAATTTTTGTGATGTTGTCATTGGCAAAATCATAGAGGTAATAAGCGCCGAGTGAACGATCGGAGTAAGTGCGGATGATGAACATATTTTCCTCATCATCTGAAGAAGAAATACCCAATTCGTAGTCAGGTAAATGGCGGTTCAGGTTGTCAAACATCTTTTTGGTCTGTTCATCAAAGAAATGACGCTCACGTTTCCACGAAACAAAAGAGGCCGAGGTGACCACTTTCCTTTTTCTTGAGAAAAAGACATTGGAAATGTCATAGTTTGGATTTTCATAGAGCACTTCCATTTCTTTTCCGTTGGCAATATCGAAAAGCACTACAACCGCTTTATCCCGTCCGAGGTTGGAGGTTGCATAAACGTGTTTATTATTGAAGTCGAAAAATTCTGGAGAAACAGATTCCTTAAAGTTGGTTGTAAGCACCGGCCTGAACTCCTGGTCTTCGGTATCGCGGTACTGGATCTGGGTGTTGATGCCGTCCACAATAGCGATGGCAACCCTCAGTTTACCCTCATGGTCGGTCATCCAGCCCTGGATGTTACCCGGGTTTTCGGCCAGCATGGTCATATCTCCGGTTTTGATGTTGAGCCGGTATGGATCGAAAACCATCGCATCGCGTTTATTCATGCTGATGATCATTTCATCGGGGATGTCTTTCAGGTCGTCGATGATTTGAGTTCTGACCCCCTCGAAGCAGGTGAGGCATTTTGAATTTTTACCGTCTTTATCCACGCCATAAATAGCGAAATTTTCGTCGCCGCCATTATCTTTGAGGTAAAGGATTCTGTCTTTGTTAGCCCAGTAATAACCGGCGATGTCGCGGTCGGTTTCGCTGGTAATACGGGTTGCTTTGTCTTTACCTACCTGCTGCACAAAAACGTTCATGCGGCTTTCATAGGGCGCCATGAAAGTGAAATATTTCCCGTCCGGGGAAATCTGGTAAGCAGTTTTTTCGGGATTCTTGAAAAAATCCTCCAGTGGAATCTGGGTTTGAGCCATGATTGGTTGATTTGGTAGCAGGTCAAACATCACCATGGTGAAAAATGTTCCTGCAATGAGAAAGAATTTGATGTTTTTCATTTAAAATGAGTTTTAAAATTATGGCGGCAAATGTAAGCCAAGATCGGATAGCAGCCTCAAAACGTAGTCTTACAATTATTTACCCAACAATTAAAACCAGTTTTTCCGCCTCATGTAAATATACATCCCCACCCCAACGGTAAACATGAGCGCTAACACTGCAGGATAAGTCCAGGCCAGGTCGAGTTCAGGCATGTGTTTGAAATTCATCCCGTAAACACCGGCCAGGAAGGTAAGCGGGATAAAAATCGTTGCAATCAGCGTCAGCGATTTCATCACGTTGTTCATCCGGTTGGAGTTGTTCATCATTTGCAATTCCATCAGCCCGGCGATCATATCGCGATAGTGCTCGGCTGCGTTCGATAGATAAATCAGGTGATCATTGGTGTCGTTAAAAAAACTGCGGTGGTGTTTTTTAATCAGCAAACTGTCGCTTTTCAGTAATAGCCGGATAGCCTCAGCCACCGGGAAAATGTATCTCCGCATAAAATTCAATTCCTTTTTCTGTGCCTGTATTTTCCCGGTCATATCGGCGCTTTGATCCTTCATAAGCGTTTCTTCGACCTCCTGCAATTTTTCCTCCGTGGTGGTGAAAAGCAGGTAATAGTTGTCAACGATGATGTCGATGAGCCGGTACAAAATGTAATCATTTGTGCGCTGACGGATTTTTCCGACGGATTGCTCAATGCGTGTGATGAAAGGATCGAAAAGTTCCGAACTGCGCTGCATAAAGCTGATCAGAAAATTTTCTCCCAGCACAAAACAAACGTGGTTTACTTCAAACTCATCTGTTTGGCTGTTTCTTCCCAGCATTTTAA
This sequence comes from Bacteroidales bacterium, assembly GCA_014860585.1. Classification (NCBI taxonomy): domain Bacteria; kingdom Pseudomonadati; phylum Bacteroidota; class Bacteroidia; order Bacteroidales; species Bacteroidales bacterium. Next base: position 4,974 of record JACZJL010000072.1, read on the forward strand.
TGACAAAAAACAACTGACCATCAATCTCCTCCGACTTGGGCAAATGTTCGGTGTTGAGAATATCTTCGATGATCAGCGGATTGATTTGTAAAAGCTGGCCGATCTGATCTAGTTTTTCCACATCGCTGAGCCCGGTAAACTGGATCCAGTTGGTACAATCAGGCTTTAAAAGCGAAGGGAGCTCTTCAAGGTTGGTTATTCCGGTATTTTCGTAAAAGTCATCTTTGAACGAGATCAACCTCACGGAGGTTTCGGCTGTTGACTGTGCAAAGGTATGGATCAGCGTCCCCGGCGGCGATCCCGCTTTGGTCTTCATCAACCTGTAAATGTTGCTTTGTGGAACTTTCATAACGATCAACTTAATGGGTTTCAGAAAAAAAGAAGATGTTGTGCGAGCAAACATCAGTCCTAAATTCACCAAACTGAAAGGTCAGTCCAAAAAATAAACCTGCTCAAGCTTGACAGTGGCCAGGGAAGGCAGGGTTTAAGCTTTAGTGGTTAAACTATTTAAATCTTCGTCGGACAGTCATTTGTTTCTCAAGGAATTGCTCATATAATTCATTTGTTGAAATCGTCTTAGAATATCGTTTGCTCTTGAGTCCCAAGATTAATTTTTTGTCGCCTGTCCACAATTTACCGTTGAGGTAATTTGTCAAGGCTACAAATAAAGCGTCGTTTTCATCAATATCTGCAACCAAATCAATGGCCTTAAGTAATTCTCTGTCCGATAGAAAGATTTCATCAACAAATATTATTCTATTGGTTATGGTCTGGTAAGAATTTTTAAACTGCTGATTGGTAAAACCAGATAATGAAAGGATTTTGCCTTTATGTTCCTCTATTTCTTCTTTTAATAAACCAACAGTGTAAAATTTAAAGTACCTGGAGCCATTGATTATTAGTTGTCCAATTTTACCTTGAGAATTTAAGATAGCACTAAAAACGATATTTGAGTCAACGATGATCTTCATTCCAGTTTCCGTTGGGCTTTAAGTTTTGTCCAAATGCTTTTGTTTACGGATGCTGAAAGCTCATCAACATCTTTCTGTTTAGCTTTTGTCGTCGCAGTATTTTCTTTGTACTCAAGGTAATCTATCATATTTTGCAGCTCTGTCAGGTCTAAACTTGCTGGTAATCTTACTAATATTTCGTTATTTGTTCGTTCAAGTATCATAACAATTCAATTATTTAAGGGTCTTTATATTCGTACTTAACACTTTTTTTTTCGTTAAAATTGTGGGTCACTCCAAAATTTCATCATAAACCAATCACTTTTCAGTGTTTCATGGGGCAATGAAAAATGGCGCTGTCCGGCGTAAACGCTCACAGTGCCGAAACCCGACGTCCTCATGTTTTCATGAGGTTCGGAAATTTCATTGCTGGTTCTTTGTTGTTCAGTATTAACCATTTTACTCCGTTTGTTGGATGCAAATTTATCGAAACTTCTCAATTAGCAAAGTCGCCGGTAAAGATTCGTGTTTTGTATTGGTGATTGAAGCGCTGCAATAGTTTGTAAAAAGGCGTTTTCAGTTCTCCTATCATCACTGCATCATCCATCCGGGTGGGCTATATTCGGTTTGAAATCAATTGCTTTCCAGGCGGCGATCCCGCTTTGGTCTTCATTAACCTGTAAATGTTGCTTTGTGGAACTTTCATGTTTGTAATTTCTTATTTGACATCCGCTTGCCTACCCAATGCATTCTTACAATGCGGTTCATTGCGACTTCTTCGCGCATCTCTGCGGTAAAAAGAAGTTAACCGCTGAGCTTTTACGCGGATAGCTGCAAAGCTACATCTTTACGCTGACTTCGTTTTAATAATAAGGTCTTGCTTTTGGCGTTAGCTTGTCATTAAAAAACTTACTGACATTGAATATCTACGCGCGTAAAAAACAGTGGAAGTTGCTTCTCTTTGCCGTGGCAATTGCCATTGTTGCCGGTTCGATGTGGTACACGAGTATTATCGTGAGGAAGGTAGCCGAGCAGGAGCAGATGAATGTGAAGATCTGGGCCGACGCCATCCACCGGAAAACCACGCTGGTGCAGTACATCGAGAAGTTCTTTCAGCAAATCAGGGCCGAAGACCGCAAGCGGGTAGTGTTACTTGCCGAAGCCTACAAACAACTGATCCGCTCCGACGACCCCAATATTGACCTTACTTTTTATGTAGATATTATCCGCTCCAACGAAAATATACCTGTTATCCTCACCGATGAAGATGGCAGAATCATCAACACCAAGAATGTTGAATTTGATAAAGATACCGTTACTTTCCTGTCAGGCAAACTGTTAGAAGAGTTTTCCGTTTATCCTCCAATTCCCGCAAGGTATTTTCAGCAAAAGAAAAATTATCTGTATTACAAGGACTCCCGCTTACACAGCGAACTTCACGGTGTCCTCAACGACCTGGTCAGTTCGTTTTTCTCCGAAGTGGTGATCAATGCAGCCAGTGTTCCGGTCATCATTACCGACAGCACCAAGAAAAAGGTGATTGACTTTGGGAACATTGAGCCGGAATACATTATGAACCCGGTTTTTGTGGAAAAAACCATTGCCGAAATGGAAGCCAGCAACCCCCCTATCGAAATTGATTTGTCCAACCTGGGCAAGAGTTACATTTTTTACAAGGGATCTTATCTGCTGACACAGCTCAGGTTTTTCCCTGTCGTCCAACTCACCATTATTGCATTGTTCCTGTTTATCGGTTACATGATGTTCAACACGGCCCGGCGGTCGGAGCAAAACCAGGTGTGGGTGGGGCTGGCCAAAGAAACTGCTCACCAGCTCGGTACACCGCTTTCGTCGATGATCGCATGGATGGAATTGCTTAAGATGGAAAACATTAATAATGATGCGATCAATGAACTAAGCAAAGACGTTGACCGACTTGAAAAAATTACCGACCGTTTCTCCAAAATCGGCTCTGTGCCAAAGCTTACAGATGAGAACATCGTGGAGGTCATCCATAACTCGATCACCTACCTCAAAACAAGGACTTCAAGGAAGATCAGCTATGAGATCACACCCGGCCCTGACGTGAAAATCATTGCTCCCATCAATCTGCACCTGTTCGAATGGGTGATCGAGAACATCACCAAAAATGCCATTGACGCCATGGGAACAAAAGGGGTCTTCTCGGTAAATATTGAACAGCAGAACGGGACAATCACCATCGATTTGTCAGATACTGGAAAAGGAATTCCCAAATCAAAATTCAAAAGCATCTTTAATCCGGGATTCACCAGCAAAAAGCATGGCTGGGGGCTGGGTTTATCGCTGGCCGAAAGGATCATCCAAAATTACCACCGCGGTAAAATATTCGTAAAATCGTCGGCCATCGACAAAGGAACCACCTTCAGGATTGTCCTGCGCAAGACGGTTAAACATTAATACCCATGGCGGGCATCTATCTTCACATCCCCTTTTGCAGGCAGAAATGCCATTACTGTAATTTCTATTCTCTGGCTACGAAAAAGTACAGAAATGAAATCGTAATTGCCATGAAAAGGGAAATTGAACTCAACAAAGATTTTTTCGGGGGGGAGCCGGTGCAGACCATTTATTTCGGAGGGGGAACGCCATCCCTTTTACCCGTTTCAGAACTGATTGAGCTGATAGAAAAGGTAAAAACAACATTTGAAGTTAGCGATGAGGCTGAAATCACCGTCGAAGCCAACCCGGACGATTTGACTGATGAGTGGCTGAAATCATTGTCACATTCGCCTGCAAACCGGCTTAGTATTGGCATCCAGTCATTCGATGACCGGGATTTACACTACCTTAACCGTGTCCATTCCGCCGCAGAGGCAAAGGCAGGCATCGGAAAAGCAATCGCTGCCGGTTTCTCAAACCTCAGCATCGACCTAATTTATGGCATTCCGACATTGAGTGATGAAACATGGTTGGAAAATATCAATACTGCCGTTTCGCTCAATATTCCTCACATATCAGCTTATGCCCTCACCGTTGAGGAGGGGACTGCCCTTGATCATTTGATCAGAAAAGGAAAATACACCCCTGTTGACGACGAAAAAGCTGTGACCCAGTTCAAACTGCTGATGGCCACTCTTGATCAGTCCGGTTACGAGCATTACGAAATATCAAATTTCTCGTTACCCGGGCACTATTCGCGTCATAATAAAGCATACTGGAACGATGCGAAATACCTGGGCATCGGCCCTTCGGCCCACTCATACGATGGCAGGATAAGGCGATGGAATGTGTCCAACCTGGGAAAATATACCGAAGGAATTTCCTTGGGAAACGGCCTTTTTGAATTTGATAAACTGACTTCCACCCAGCATTTTAACGAGTATGTGATGACCTCGCTGCGCACCATGTGGGGGATTGACCTGGCTGAGGTGAACAAGCGTTTCGGGCAATCCTGTCTGGACCATTTAAACAGGGAATTAAAAAATCCGGAAATCCGGGGACGGATAGTTACTCAGGACAACAAAATCGTACTCACCAATGAGGGCAAACTATTCGCCGACCGGATGGCTGCCGGGTTCTTCATGTGATGGATTTTATCCCTTTTCTGACTTAAAACGATATCGCTGATCAACATTGAAATAGAATTTTTATAATGCACATATTTACGTAAATTTATGCATTACGATGTTTATGGATTACAAAACCACCAACTTTTCAAAAACAGAATGGTTTTGCGGCAGTAAAATTTATGCAGGATCTGCTTAATAACAGATTTAAAGTTGATATTTAACATGTTACAAATGAATCATTCCATGCACGTGATCTTAATCAAATATTTTTAGTTTCTCCGTGAACCTCTGTGGCTTCTCTGCGAAGCGCTGTGTAAAAATTAATAGTGACACAGAGAAACACGGAGAAGACACAGAGAACCACAGAGCCTTTGACTATTCGTTTATTTCTATTTGAGTTTTTCAGCAACCCTATGTGAAACTTTGTGGATGATTCTTTATCCACTTTTCAGATTTTTTCCAACAAATTTCCCCAAGACTCCTTATTTAAATCGCATTAATCACACTACTTCCTAAAATTTCTCCTGAGTTTTTTTTGCGTTCGTTCAAAAAATACAGGCGTTTGTCAATTTGTTCCCGGCGTTTGTAAATCTGTCAGCATTTCGCCTTTCCGATGTTGTAGTTTTATCCCTGGTTTATTAACTCAAATTTTCTAACCTAAAAAAAACCGGAGGTATTTATGTATTTAAAAAAATTACACATCGGACGGGAAATTTTAGCTATCACATTTTTCCTGTTTATCGCTCTCTCACTTCATTCCCAGATTCAGGTTCAGGGATTGATTGCCGACAACGAAGGAGCTGCTTCCTGGAATGCGGATGGAAGCGGACCTGAACCTTATGGAGTCGGGCATAGCACTTTTACCTATTATATTGCTTCGCGCGACTATGTTAACCCTGCAGCAGCAGCAGGCGCCCATGTAACAAGCATTGGTACTGACTTTCCGCTGTTTGCCCAGGCGCTCACCAACAATGGGTTCACACCGGGTCAGGTAATAGTTAAATTGGGACTGGCTTCCCTGGGAAATGACCTTGAGGGCGAGGACTGGTTTACATTCGGAAACGAGCACCATTTGAATTTTTATCCCATAAGCACCCTGATGACGATTAATGGTGAACCCATGATTTCAGGCATTACCAATTACATGATGTTTAATTATGGTGCTTCAACGGGTTGGTCGTGGCAAATGGAATCCAACTTTTTCGTTGCAGCGGACGCTTCGGGCAACAGCTCTGCTGCGGTTAAAGCAGTAGCAGCAGCCTTCCTGCTCGATGTTTCCGGCCATGAATTGCGCTTCAATTTTCAATCCTTAGGTTCGACAGTTCCTTTTACCGGCAACGGAAGAAATGGATCCTACCGCAATATCAGTGGTAATATTGAAAAAGGCCGCCCGGAGTTGGCTTTCCAGGGGCTTGCGGTAAACCATGAGGGTTTTGCCGGCTGGGATGCCGACGGCACCGGGCCGGAGCCCAAAGGGGACGGTCACAGCAGCCAGAAGTACTATGTTGCTTCGAGGAATTACGATGACATTGACCCCGATCCGAATGCCGGTTTTGCCAGATTGTTAGGTGAAAATGGATCCGGATTTCAAAATTTCGCCTTGCAGCTTCAATACAGGGGCTTTACGCCTGAACAGGTTAAATTTAAAATGGGACTTCGCGATATTGGCGAAGACATCGAAGGCGAAGACTGGAGCTATATTATTCCAATTCATGAAGTAAATTTCTATCATTCCGATATCACCGCTGAAATCAATGGCGAAAAAGTGTTTGGCTTTGTCTGCGACACGGCAACAACCTATCAAAACACCAGCAGTCCCAGCCTGGGATGGTGGGGAACATCGGCCATCACATCCGTTTACGATGCTTCCGCGAACAGTTCAGCAGCTGTACAGGCCATTGCATCTTCCTTTTTTAAAGATATGCAAAATCGGCAGATTCAAACCATTACAACGTTGTCAACCTATGCCAACGAAACCTTCAGCGGCAACGGAAGGATTGGTGGCGGCTTCTGGCAGATCAATGAGGCTAAGATGGTGGCCATGCCGATGAAAGGAACACAAGTACAGCCGGGTGAGGTTTCAGGGCACTGGACCATGGCCGGTCATCCATACATTGTTACCGGCGACATCACCATTCCTGATGGCCAGACACTGGTGATTGACCCGGGCGTTTGGGTCAAATTTAGCGACCGTGTTCGCTTTAAAGTGTATGGTGCTATCAAAGCTGTTGGTGATACGAGCAATTTAGGGAAAATAGTATTCACCGCTGTTAATCCTGAACTGGGCTGGGGGCATTTTGAGTTTGACCAGGTAAATGTAGCCAATGAATGGTCTGTTTTCAAACATTGCATTTTTGAATGGGGTTCTGCTGCGTTGCCAGTTCCCTGGAATCAACCCTATAACTGCGGAGGCGCACTTGCACTAAGAGATACCGACAGGGTAAAGATCGAAGACTGCCTGTTTCATCACAACAAAGCGCTGAACAATGGATATTATACTGCAAACGGAGGAGCTATTGCTTTGTGGAACAGCAACCCGGTGATCCAAAATTGTATTTTTAATAACAACCATGCCAATTGGTCCGGGGCTATCAGCTGCGCTGTTGGTTCTTCGCCCGATATTGTTAACTGCCTTTTTTATGGTAACAAATCGCTAAATAATTCTGTTGATGGTGGTGGAGCAATACTGGTGGCCGCAGATGCAAACCCAAGATTGCTCAATAATACTTTCGTAAATAACCATTCCAATTTCAGTGGAGGTGCTTTGGAGATTTACAATGGGTCAAATCCTGACCTTATCAACAACATCTTTTGGGGCAACACATCACCAGCAAACAGCCAGATATATATTTCGTCCAACGATTGCAACGTGGATTTCAAATACAACGACATCGAGGGCGGACAGGCAGGCATCGGCCCTTATGGTATCGGGAGCGGTGTGTTTGAAAACAACATAGAAGCTGATCCCGTTTTTGTCGATGCGTTGGCGCTGAACTACCAGTTGGGTGATGGCTCGCCGTGCATCGACGCCGGGATCCCTGATACAACCGGACTCAACCTTCCCCCGTTTGACCTCCTGGGGAATGTGCGTATCTGGGATGGCGGTGTTAACGGAGCAATTGTTGACATGGGACCTTACGAATATGCTTCAGTTTTCCCGGGAATTGAGAAAATCAATCCAGAAAATAGTGCTTTTGAACTCACCAACTACCCCAACCCCTTCGCCGGCATCACCACCATTGAATTTGTCATCACCGAAAACGCCATGGTTGAAGTGGCCATTTACAACCAGTTGGGACAACTCGTTACCACCCTTGTGAATGAAGAGCTGACTGCCGGCACTTATCAGATAGCCTGGCAGGCCGGCGATGCGCCGGAGGGTATCTACCTGTGCAGGATGAAGGCCGGGAGTAAATTCTTGACTAACAAAATTGTGAAAGTTGAATAAGATCCCTGCATTCGCTCCCTCCTGATCTAATTACCAGGAGGGAGCGAATTTGCAAATAATCCCACATGTAAATGAATTACCAATAACACCCAACCACCATGAAAAAACTTATCCTGATCTTAACAATGATTTTTTTGAGCCAATTCTTTGCTTTTTCCAAGGGATGTCTGCCGCAAGGCATCGCGTTCTTCACCCAGGCAAGAATTGATAATTTCCAGGCCAACAACCCGGGATGTACCCAGATTGAGGGCGATGTGACAATTAATGGAGATGACATTAATAACCTGAAGGGATTAAGTGTACTAACCTCAATCGGCGGAAACCTTTTAATTTGGGACAACGATGTCCTGACCAGTTTATCCGGGTTGGAAAACCTGACCACTGTTGGGGGATACGTTAATATTCATAACAACGATGCCATGACAAGTTTGTCCGGACTGGAAAGCCTGACTACCATCGGAGGATGCGTCAATCTTTATAACAACAATGCCCTGACCAGTTTTTACGGGCTGAAAAGCCTGACCACTATCGGGGGATACTTAAATATTCATCATAACAATTCACTGTCATGTTTTACCGGACTGGAAAGCCTGGTTTCCATAGGAGAATTTCTTGATATTAATTACAACAATGCACTGACCAATTTTTCCGGAATGGAAAACATAACCTCGATAGGTGGTTATCTTGATGTAAGCGGAAACAACGCTTTGAATAGTTTGGCAGGACTCGAGAATATCGCTGCGGGGTCTATTACGACCCTATACATTAGATACAATTTTTCGTTATCCGCCTGCCATATTCAATGCATCTGCGATTACCTGGCGGCGCCCGGCGGTAATATCTATATCTATCACAACGCCCCGGGCTGCAACAGTCCTGAAGATGTGGTTGCGGCCTGTACATCCTGCCTACCCGAAGGCATCACTTTCAACACACAGGCACAGATTGATAATTTCCAGGCCAATTATCCGGGGTGTATGGAGATTGAGGGGAATTTGACCATTCAGGGTAGCGACATAACAAATTTGAATGGATTGAATGTGCTGACTTCCATCGGGGGGGATCTTTGGATTTATTATAACAGCAACCTTACCAGCCTGACAGGTCTTGATAACCTTACTTCCATTGGAGGATACCTTTATATTGACAATAATACCATCCTGGCCAGCCTTGCAGGGCTGGAGAACCTTACCTCCATCGGGAGTTATCTTAGTATTTATGAAAACAGCTCCCTCACCAGCCTTACAGGACTGGAGAGCCTGACTTCCGTCGGGGGGTATCTTTATATCAACTATAACAACGCCCTGACCAGCCTGACAGGACTGGAGAACCTGGTTACTACAGGTGGACTTTATATTGGAGATAATAGCACCCTGACCAGCTTTACTGGGCTGGATAACCTCGTATCGTTAGGCGGAGACCTGAGGATCAGCTCCAACAACGCTATGACCAGCCTGACCGGACTGGGAAACCTGACTTCCATTGGAGGTCATATGTATATTGGAAAATGGGATGACTATTCAGGTGGGAATCCTGCACTCATCAATCTATTCGGGCTGGATAACCTCGTATCAATTGGAGGCGACCTGAGGATTTGTTCCAACAACGCTTTAACCAGTCTTAGGGGGCTGGAGAACCTGACTACCATAGGAGCTAATGTAGAAATTGGGAGCTATTGGGATGGTGGAAACCTTCAATTGATCAGCCTGAAGGGGCTGGATAACATCATATCAATAGCCGGAGACCTGAGTATAATATACAACAACGCTTTAAACAGCCTTACTGGACTGGATAACCTGACATCGATAGGCGGAAACCTTAAGATCACTTCCAACAACGCTTTGACCAACCCGACGGGGCTGGAGAACCTGGCTTCTATCGGGGGTAATCTTTTTATAGGCTATAATGACGCCCTGACTACCCTGACCGGACTGGAAAACCTGACCTCAATCGGTGGGGAATTTGAGCTTTGGAATAACAATGCCCTGACAAGCCTGACGGGGCTGGAAGGTTTGACCTCAATCGGGTGGTCTCTTGGTATTTATCATAATAACGCTCTGACCAACCTGACGGGGCTGGAGAACCTGGCTACAATAGGCTACACTCTTTATATTTGTTATAACGACGCCCTGACCAGTCTGACTGGGCTGGAAGGTTTGACCTCCATCGGGTGGTATCTTGGTATTTATCATAATTACGTTCTGACCTGCCTGACGGGACTGGAGAACCTTACTTCCATCGGGAATATTCTTAGGATTCATGATAACATCGCCCTGATGAGCCTGACGGGGCTGGAGAACCTGGCTTCCATCGGGAAGATACTTGAAATTTATAATAATAACGCTCTGACCAGCCTGTCAGGCATCGACAATATTGCTGCCGATTCAATTACAAACCTTCAGATTTATTCTAATCCTTACTTATCCACCTGCCATGTCCAGAGCATCTGCGATTACCTCTCTGCACCCAACGGTTCTGTTGAAATCCAATACAATGCCCCTGGCTGCGACAGCCCGGAGGAGGTGGAGGAAGCGTGTGAGACCCTTGGTATTCATGACATCGGAAATGAAAAGCCTTCCGGTGATCAGCAGAATTGGAATGTAAATATTTTCCCCAATCCCGGTTCAGGGATCATTACCGTTGAATTTGAGATCAAGGAGGGGGCTTATGTTACCGTAGCCATCTTTAACCTCACAGGTCAGCAGGTTGCTGAACCGGTGTATGAGCTGAAAAGCCCTGGCCAACAGCAGGTACAATTCGATGTTTCCGCCCTGCCGCCGGGAGTCTATTATTGCCGCCTGCAGACCGGAAATCGAACTACAACGAAAAAAATAATCATCACGGAATAAATCCTGCTGCGCAAAACAACTCAGGATGATCCGCTGCGCCGGAGGCACAAAGAACCTGTGAAGGAACGAAGTGAAGCAACAAGTTTGAATAAAAAAATCTTTTCAGGAAACATTGCCTGTTTTTCAAACTAAAAAAATTACATTTGTGGAAAATTTCTTCATGATCAGGGCGATAATTGTTGACGATGAGTTCTATTCACGCGAACAAATCCGTAAAATCGTTACGACCTTTTGTCCCAACGTGATGGTGCTGGCTGCTGCCGACAGCGTGAAGTCGGGGGTAGCCGCCATTAACGAGCATGAACCCGACCTGGTGCTTCTCGATATCAAATTGCCCGACGGCAGCGGCTTCGACCTGATCAAGCACTTCAATAAACCCGATTTCAAGGTGATCTTTATCTCCGGCTACATGGAATACGCCATCAAAGGCTACAAGTTTGGCGCAGTGGATTACATTCTGAAACCGATAGACGAAGAGGCGCTCACCCTCGCCATCAACCGTGCCGACGACCTCATCCGCTACGAAGAGAAACTGAAGTTTAAGGCCATTGAGGAAAACCTGGTTTCGCTCAACAAAACCAGCAAAATCCTCCTCAAAACCACCGAACAGATCCACCTGGTCAGCATCAGCGACATCATCCGGGTGGAAGCCGACGGCAGCTATTGCACTTTTTATATCACCGACGGACGGAAAATCCTGGTTTCAAAAGCCATCGGCGAGTTCGAGGAAGAGCTTATTGACAAAGGATTTCACCGCATACATAAATCACACCTCATCAATATCGGCAAGCTAAGTTACTTTGACAAAAATGACGGCGGGAACGTGAAAATGTCGGATGGCTCGGAAGTCCCTGTCGCCTCAAGGAAAAAGGACATGCTGCTCGATTTGTTCGAAAGTCTTGCATAGGATGATATAATTAAACGGTTAGTCTTAAATATTTAATGAGAATCAGAACTATATACAATAATACGATTTATGGAAATCAATCAGATAACCGAAAAAATAATTGGGTGTGCCATAGAAGTCCATAAAAGATTGGGTCCGGGATTATTAGAATCAGCTTACGAAGAGTGCTTATCCTATGAGTTGAAAAGTGCTGGATTCACTATTGAACGGCAAGTTCCTGTACCAGTAGTCTATAAAGACATTAAACTGGAGTGCGGATACAGAATTGATATTCTGGTTGAGAAGACTGTAGTTTTAGAGCTAAAAACAATTGAAGCATTTGCACCTGTTCATGAAGCTCAGATTCTGACTTATTTGAAATTTGCCAATAAACCACTCGGATTGCTGATCAACTTTAATGTGACATTGCTTAAAAATGGGATAAGGCGGTTTAAAAATTAACACTATGATTCCTCTGTGTAACTCTGTGATCCCTCTGTGAAACTCTGTGTAATAAAAAAATTACACAGAGAACCACGGAGAAGGCACAGAGAACCACGGAGAACTGCAGTAGCAGATAAGTTTAAACTCTGTGTAACTCCGTGATTCCTCTGTGAAACTCTGTGTAACAAAAAAATAAGTTACACAGAGAACAACAGAGAAAGTTCAACAATTGTGCGGATTTTATTTTGGGTTGACGTTACAATTATAAATCTAAAAAAATGTCTGAGCAAAAACAAGAGGCGTTATCGCGTAAAGCTACGGTTTTATACCTGACCTTCAGCGGGTTTCACGAAATGGAGACAAACTCCTCCTTTGGTGAAATTGCAGCTTTGCTCGGTCGGTGCTTCTCCTTTACCGATCCCATCATCCGGCTTTACAGCGGCAAACCCTACAAATACATGGGCGAGAGCGCCATGGCATTTTTCGGATTGAATGAAGATGGTAAACGTTCGTCGGTGAATGCAGTAAAATCAGCCATCGAACTGCAAAACAAGTTCTCAGAGCTGATCTCCGAAAATGAGTTCCCCGGTACGATCGGATTCAAAATCGGTATCTATTCAGGTGAAATTTTTTCGGCAACCATTGGAACCGGAGCCGAACAGCAGGAAAATTACTTTGGCGAAGCCCTTCAACTGGCTGCGCACATTTGCAGTCTGGCCATGCCCGGCCAGATATTGGTCGGCGAGGAGACCCGACAACACGCCAGCACCGATTTTACCTTTAATGCCCTCGAACCCGTTCCCGTAAAGGGGTACAAAAAACCACTTCCCATTTTTGAACCGCTGACTAAAAAGCACAAAAAACTCGACCTAAAAATAAGTCCGCAGCGTAAAATTGTTTCGGAGATGGTGGGGCGCAGCAGCGAAATGGAGCAACTCGAAGGGCTGATCAGAAATCTGGCGGCAGGCAAAGGCTCCATCGTGAACATTGTAGGTAAGGCAGGCATCGGCAAATCGCGTCTGATGGCGGAAATGAAGGCTCAGCCCTTGATGGATAAGGTGCTTTTGCTTGAAGGACGTGCAGTGTCGACAGGGCAAAATCTCAGTTTCCATCCCATTACCAATTTAATTAAATCCTGGGCAGGCATCACCGAAGAGGATCTTCCTTCTGTTTCATCAGAAAAGCTTTTTCAGGGTATCAAACGCAACACTGCGGAACAGGCAGATGAAATCTATGCTTTCCTTGCCACCATGATGGGATTGCCGCTTGAAGGGAAAAACAAGGAGCGAGTCAAGGGTATTGAAGGTGAGGCGCTTGAAAAACTCATCCTGAAAAATCTTCGCGACCTCATTATAGCCGCCACAAAAGACAAACCCCGCATTTACATGATCGAGGATCTGCATTGGGCCGACAGCTCATCCATCACCTTGTTTGAATCGCTATACAAGCTTTCAGAGAAATACCCTGTAATGTTTATCAATGTAATGCGGCCCGGATACAAGGAAACAGGAGATTACATCTTAAAATACCTTGTGGATAATTTCCCGGGCGATCATAACACCATCAACGTTAATCCTTTGGAGGAAACGGAATCCGGGAATCTGATCAAAAATCTTCTGAGAGAAGCCCCAATTCCTGAGGAAATTCAAAAGATGATTGTCCGCAAAACTGAGGGGAATCCCTTTTTTATTGAGGAGATCATCCGCAGTTTTATAGATGAAGAGATTATTGATATACAAGAAGGTAATTTTATTGTAACCGAAAAAATCAAAGATGTCAACATCCCTGAAACCATCAACGAGGCCATTCTCTCCAGGGTGGATAAACTGGATGAAAAGACCAGGGAATTGCTGAATACCGCCTCTGTAATGGGACGTAATTTCTATTACAAAGTATTGGAAGAGGCTACAGATACCATAGAAGAACTTGACGAAAGGCTCGCCTATCTTACCCAGGTACAGTTGATCACCGAGACAAAAAAGAAGGAAGAAATCGAGTACCTCTTCAAACACGCCCTGGCCCAGCAGTTGACCTACGACGCCATGATGCAGCAATCACGGAAGGAGATACATTTCAAAATTGCCCGTTCGATTGAGAAAGTGTTTGCGGCAAACATCCATGAGTTTTATGGCACACTGGTCTATCACTACGAGCTGGCAGAGGACGAAGAAAAGGCAATCTATTTCATGTTATTGGCTGGTGAAGAAGCCATGCGATCAGGCGCTTCGTCAGAAGCATTGCGGTTCTTTGAAAGGGCGCTGGATGCTTTGCCGGAACAGAGAAAAAATGATCCGCAAGACAATGAGATCAGGGATCTTAGAATCAATATTGCCAATTTGTATCACGCGTTGGGACGCAATTTTGAATCGGTTGAACTCTTTGAATATATTTTTGAAAAATACTTTAATTACAGGGTTGCAAAAACGGAAAAGGGTATTATGCTAAGGGGTATCTGGGGGATGGTGTTGATCGCTTTCGCATTTAGGTTTCCACGGCTGTTTTTCAGAAAATCCATAAAAAAGGAGGATGAATTAATTTGCACTCATTTTGTCGACTGGGGTACCCCTATTTCAACTATTAATCCACGACATTTTGTTTTTAAGCCATCTGATGCGGTCAGGAGATTTATTAAGTACGATCCCATGGGTTCTCAGGCAGTTCTGGATCTTTACATCCAGATTTCTTGTATATTTCTTTGGGCATCATTCTCTTACCCAACTTCAAGGAAGATCATTGATCTTGTTGACCAGGCAGATTTTCAATTAAACCCGAGGCCTCTTTTGTCATTATTAATGACAAAAAGCATGTTTAACATAAATACCGGGAAATGGCATTACAACATTGATGCCGATGAAGTATTTAACACGGGGATCAAAACGGGTGAGCTATGGATGACCAGTGTCACCGCATTGTATCTTGGTATGCAGCAGACCGAGTTGGGGAATTATGCCCGTACTATTGAGATTTCGGATAAACTTAAAGAATTGGGAAATTCCTTTGAAAACAGTTTCTCTATAGCACAAGGATACAGAGTGAGATTCGTGTGCCTGATGAAATTCAGAAAATTTGAACAACTGCAGCCATTATTAGACGAAGCCAGGAATTACATGCATACTACTGATAACAAGTTACATGCATTTTTAGTGGATATAGTCCAAAGCCACCTCCATATTCACAACAACGATCTTGATGCAGCGGTAAAATCTTTTGAGGAAGCAAAAAAGTCCCTGGAAATAATCAAGAGTATTCCGAGCTATTATACACCCTATCTGATAGCAAAAATTCATCTGGGCTTAGCGTTGATGAACGACAAAAGAAACAAGGATATAAAAAACAATCAGGAGATCAGGGAACTGCTAAAGGCATCCAAAAAGCTAATAGCTAAATCAAAGAAATTTGTCAGCAACCTTACCGAAGCCTACCTGCTACGATCGAGGATTTTCATGTTTCAGCAAAAATCCGGCAAAGCTTTTAAAAATCTTCAATTAGCCATCGCTACCGGAGAAAAATACCAAAGCCGCCTCGAACATTCCCGCGCCTGTTTTGAAACCGGCAAATTCCTTTCCGATCCAAATAATAGAAACAAGGAATTAAACGGCAATCCTGCGGGCTATTATCTGGAAAAAGCCAAAGCCATGTTCGAAGAAATGGATCTCCAATGGGATTTGAAGGAGTACGAACAATATATGGAAACCTAAATCAAGCCCAATGAAACAAGAAAATGAACCATCAGCAGCGAAAACCGATCCGGTTGCCACCATTGTAATTGCGGAGATCGGGGGGTTGATTCATTTATCGGATGTAAAAGATGCCAGGGGGGAAAAGTCGCTGATCAATGCTTTGTATGAGAAAATCAGTCAGGAAATCCGCTTGTACAACGGTACGATTTATCCTTCGATGGGCGAGCGGATCATGGCCGCATTCGGATTGGAAAACAGGGTTGAAAACGATGAGAAGAATGCAGTCAATGCGGCGCTGAGGTTTCATGCGGTGCTCGAGTCTTTTTCAAACGATCATGACCTTGCGGTTCCACTTACCGTCCGGGTTGGTATTCACACCGGCCCGGTAATCAAAACCCGGATGGGCGCCGGGTCGAACATCCAGGAATCGTTGATCGGTGAAACCGTTGACATTGCAGCCAGAATCCAGGACATTGCCGATAAAAACCAGGTGCTGGTGGGTTCAACCACTTACGATAAAACCAAAGATTTATTTACATACCACACGCTCGAGCCCGTCCCTGTGAAAGGGTACAAAAAACCGATTGCGATTTATGAGGTCACGGTGAGGAAAAGCGCTCCCACCGAACCTCCGCTGCAGAGCGGGCGGATCATCACCTCGCAAATGATTGGCCGGCAGAAAGAGGTCAGAGCGCTTGAGGATTTCATCAAACAACTGCTCAACGGGCGCGGCGGGGTGACGACCATCGAAGGGATGGCCGGCATCGGAAAATCGAGGCTGATGGCCGAGATCAGGCAAAAGGAGATCATCCAAAATGTAGCTTTCTTCGAGGGGAGGGCACTGTCGGAAGGGAAAAACCTGAGCTTTCACCCCATCATCCAGATCATCAAATCGTGGTCGGGAATAAAAGAAGACGACAACCCGGCAGTTTCTTACCAAAAGCTGTCGGCCAATATCATCCGGATTTATCCCGAGCAGGCCTCCGAAATTATCCCATTCGTGGCTACCATGATGGGCTACCCGCTGGAAGGCGAAGCAAAGTTGCGGTTGAAGGGGATTGAAGGCGAAGCCCTCGAACGGCTGATCCTGAAAAACATCAGGGATTTACTCTCCCGCGCTGCCAGCATCCTCCCTATCGTGATCATGGTCGAAGATGCACACTGGGCTGACCTTTCATCCATCTCCTTCATGGAGTCGTTGTTCAAACTGGTGAAAAACCACCGGCTGCTGTTCATCAATGTTTTCCGTCCGGAATACAAGGAAACCGGGGAACGGCTGAAATCTTTTTTAAAGGAAAACCTTCCGGAGCATTACAAGGAAATCACGGTTCAGCCTCTGAAGGAAAATGAATCCGCAGAACTGATCGGCAACCTCCTAAACCAGACCAATCTGCCGGACGATATCAAACAGTTGATTTTGCTGCGCTCGGAAGGCAATCCGTTTTTCATCGAGGAAGTGCTGCGGTCGTTTATTGACGAAGGATTGATTGAGGTGAAGGACAACGCATTCATCGTTACCGACCGCATTCAATACGCCAATATTCCCGAAACCATTGACAAAGTCATCCTGTCGAGAATTGACCGCCTCGACGAAAAGACCAAAGGTTTGCTAAGAACCGCTTCGGTCATAGGAAGAAATTTCTACTACAAAGTATTGGAGGAAGCCGCGCAAACCATCGAAGAACTCGACACCCGGCTGCTTTACCTGAAGGAAACCCAATTGCTGAATGAGCATAAGAACAAGGAGGAGGTCGAATTCCTTTTCAAACACGCCCTGGCGCAGCAGGCCACCTATGATTCCATCCTGCTAAAAACCAAAAAGGAACTCCACCTGAAGATTGCCCGTTCCATCGAAAAAGTATTTGCCGACAAGCTGCCTGAGTTTTATGGAGTGCTGGCGATGCACTATGATAAAGCCGAGGTAACAGAGAAAAAGCTTGAATACCTGATTAAAGCAGGTGATGAGTCTTTCCGTTCGGGAGCATCAAATGAGGCAATGAACTTTTATATAGAAGCCATCAAATTATTTCCAAAAGAGCCCGATAGTACTCTGGAAAAATTAAATTACAAGGAATTGGAGATTAAAATCGGCTTTGCACAGCAGGCAGCCGGAAACAATATCGAAGCCATTGAAACCTTTCAGCAAGTGATTCTGAAATATTTTGGATACAGGTTAACTTCCAATGATTTGATTAATAAATACCGCGGAACATTGGCAATGCTTACTGTACTTTTTAAATTGAACTTCCAATTCTTCTTTTTTCGGAAACAGCCGAATGAAGATTTTAATACCTACATGAATGTGTTATCCCAGTGGGGAGAAGCTTTAGCTACAATGAATCCAAGACGTTACTTCCTTCAGGCATTAAATTTTCTGAACAAAGTGATCAATTATGATTTATCAAAGTCGGATGTTGGGCTTTCATTGTTTACCGAATGTGCCAGTTTATTCATGTGGACCGGATTGTCATTTTCCCTCAGCGAAAAAATCCTGAATTATTCCAAAAAGGCCAATGCTGAAGATCATCCCAGTTCGTTGATTAACTACCGCTATATAAGGAAAATGCATGATTTTTTCACCGGTAATATTTTTGAAGACCAGGATTATGAGCGCGTTTATCAGTCTGGAATGAAAGCTGGTGATTTCTGGCCAACTACTATTTATACGTTATACTCAGGTCTCGTTTGTGTGGAGTTGGGTAAATATGAAAAGTTGATGGAGCATGTTCACCATTTGGAGAATATTTCTGAGTCTTTCGATAACAGCCATGCAAATGCTGAAATTTACCGGTTGTCGGTCCCGGCTCATTATCGCTTCAGAAAGCTGGATCAGGCGCTTGAACTTGCTGAGGAGGGGATACGATATACCAGTAAAACAGGTCATTTTGCTTTGCTATTGGTGATCTTAGGCGCCAAATCGCTTGCACATTCTGCAAAGAATGAATTGGAAGCTGCCAGGCAAGCGCTGGCTGAAGCAGCCAAGCTTGTTAAAGACCGTAAGATCATCACCATTTATCATTTTGCTTATGTACAAGCTAAAGCTCAATTGGAGTTTCAGGAGTTTAAAATGGTCATTGAACGTAAGGAGAAGCCGGGGAAAAGTGTAAAAACCTTGTTTAAAACTATCGGTTTATTAATCAGTTTGTCGAAAAAGATGCGGAGTGCGACCACTGAATCATACAGGCTAAAAGCTATAACTTGCTGGATGCTTGGAAAACAAAGGCAGTCATATAAAAACTTCACACTCTCCATTAAGTCAGGACAAAAATACAATTGCCATCTTGATCTTTCCCGGACTTATTTTGAGGTGGGAAAATGCCTGCGCGACCCAAAATCTAACGAAACCAGCCTGATGGGACTCAGCGGCAGCGAATATTTATTCAAGGCCAAACGAATGTTCGAAGAAATGGAACTTCAATGGGATTTGAAGGAATACGAAAAATATATGGAAAGTTGACTCTGTAATTTGTAGTCAATTTTTATTCCTGTTTTTAAATCATTTCACCTGAACAAAACAGAACACTTTTTGGTTAGTGTCGCTAAAAGATAAACCATGATCAAAACTATTCTTTACACAGCATTCATTATGCTTCTGAGCATAGGCAGCAAAGCACAAATCAACCTTGTCGGGGTTGCCAATAACCTTGAAACAGGAAAGATTGACATTGTTAAATGGCAGGCGCTTGATCCTGAATCGTTAACTGTTTATCCTACAATCCTGGATGGATATTATTTTGCCACATCAGCATTCGATTCGTACAACAGCAATTATTACATTACCGGAATTTCGGGCAATAATTCGGGATTGTACTCTTACAATACGATTACAAACCAGGAGAATCTGGTTGGGGGATCATTGTACACCAATATTTCCGAGTTTGATATGAGCACGGGAAAAATGTACAACCTTCAAATGGAAGAGGAGGAATACATAAGCATTTATGAATATGACATCAATACAAACCAGGACAGCCTGATCGGTGTAATCTTTGAACCGGGCGCGAATGCGCTGGTTGCGGATGCCATCGGTTTTGATGCCAACAATGGTATTTTGTACTATGTGGGTTTCACCAACGATCCTGCCTTATGTTTGTATGCAATCCCCGTCAGGGAGAATCAGTTTTCGTTCACCAGAACGATACTCAACCCAACAGCAGCGCCTTTTAACATTATCACCAGTGTTAATTTTGACAATGTCAACGAAATTATTTATGCCCGCAATGCCACTTATGATTCCACCTTTAATTACACAGGAAGCAGTGTTGTAGAGATTAATAAAACAACCGGAGATAT
Source organism: Bacteroidales bacterium (assembly GCA_014860585.1). Classification (NCBI taxonomy): domain Bacteria; kingdom Pseudomonadati; phylum Bacteroidota; class Bacteroidia; order Bacteroidales; species Bacteroidales bacterium. Next base: position 25,075 of record JACZJL010000072.1, read on the forward strand.
TATCACGAGGGGTGAACTCACCGGGTTTCCTTATTTTGTTGCTGGTTCTTCTTCTTTTGATCAAAATACCGGAAGCTTTTTGCTGGTTGGTATCGACACCAGCAATATGGCTAAAATGATTGTTTTTAATACGTATGATAATACCTATGTTACTGGCTTTGTTCCCGGTAATGTTTCCGAAATTGTTTGTGACAATACCAATTTCGTGCTCACTTATTACATCACTACCGGGGTAAAAGAAGAGCAGGAGTTTAGCTTCAAACTATATCCCAACCCGGTTTCTGAAATTCTGACCATTGATCACTTTTCTTCGGACGAAGTCGCTGTTCAGATCGTCTCCGCTTTTGGCAAAATTGTTTTGGCGCAGGAATTTACAAGCAGCAAAATAGAATTGAATCTGACATCACTTCCTCCCGGAATCTACCTGGTGAATCTGACATCGGAAGGGAAGACTGCATCTGAAAAAATTGTGGTTCGTTAAAAAACAGATTTTCATTCTGGCTTTGCATTGCAGTACATATCAGTGAATTTCTTATTTACCTCGGTATGGCGATTTATCCACTATACAATACTCTTTACAACTTTAATCGTTTCAGTAACAAAGAATTATTTGGCAAAGAGTTACCTGCTCATGGCATAGCAAATGTTTGAAGAAATAGATATGCAATGGGATTTGAAGGAGTATGAGCTATACATTGAGGAATGTTCCTGACCGGATAGAAAGAACCTATTGGGTGTAACCCGGCACCTTTTCATACATCAAGAATGATTTTTGAAATTTTCAAACCTCTTCCCTGCAGGCCGGATTATTCCTGTTTTAACTATTTTTACCCGTAATTTTTTACCTGACTGACTTAATACAATTCAACGATGACAATCAAACAGGCACAGCAGACAGTGGATGAATGGATAAAAACAACCGGGGTGAGGTATTTCAACGAGCTCACCAATATGGCCATCCTTACCGAAGAGGTGGGCGAAGTAGCGCGGATCATGGCCCGGAAGTATGGCGAACAATCTTTTAAGGAAAAAGACAAAGAATACAACCTGGCCGATGAAATGGCCGATGTGCTGTTTGTGCTGATCGGCCTGGCCAATAAAACCGGCGTGGATTTGACCGAGGCCCTCGAAAGAAACCTGATTAAAAAGACCAGTCGCGACAGCACCCGCCACATCAACAACGAAAAACTTTACCCTTAATGTCACATTATGCGGGAGAAGCCGTTCTTTTACCTCATCC
>JACZJL010000073.1 GCA_014860585.1 Bacteroidales bacterium
GTCGAAATAAAATATAACGAACCCATCATATCCAATGACGCTGTTGTCGAACTTCTCAACAAAGGCTATGACGCTGTTTTTCTCGGAAATGGTCTTTCAAAAGCATTTGAACTTGGATTCCTGAAAAAATTTGACAATGCAGTCAATTACATTGATTTCCTCAGAGAGATTAAAATTGATCACAACAAATGGAATTTGAAGGGTAAAAATGTAGTTGTGATTGGCGGCGGCAGTGTAGCCATTGATTCGGCAGTATCAGCAAAAGCCGCCGGTGCAAAGAAAGTTTACCTGATTGCACTCGAACAACTTGACGAAATGCCCGCTGATAAAGAGGAAATCAATCTCGCCCAAATCATGCACATTATTTTTAAGGCTGGTTCGGAGGTTACAGATGCGATGTCCAAAAACAATAGGATTGTTTCTCTTCAGGGCACTGAAGTGGAATGGAAAACACCAGGAAATTTCTCACCGGAGAATATTCGTAACATTGATGGAACAGCTTTTACACTCAGAGTTGACTTGATAATTCAGGCTATTGGCACTGCAGCCGGCGCTGAGACACCGATTATTGCCAAAGGATTGCAAACTAAGGCCAAAGGAATTGTGGAGGTAAACGAAAATTTTGAAACCAATCTGCCGGGAATTTATGCTGGTGGAGATTTGGTTAATGGAGGCGCCACGGTGGTTCAGGCTGTTGGCGAAGGAAAAAAAGCTGCCCGAAGTATTCACAATTATTTAAGCTTAGGGAGGAACAACCAATGAGAAAACAAGCTGATTTAAGTATCGAATTTTGTGGGATTAAATTTGAAAATCCATTTTGCCTTTCTTCCTCTCCTGTTGGCAATCATGCTGAAATGTGCGCCAGAGCTTACGATGCTGGATGGAGCGGGATCGTTTACAAAACCCTTAATCTTGAAAAGAGCTTTAAAATTGTTATGCCTTCGCCACGGCTTAACGCTTATCACTCGAACGATAAACGGTTTGTCGGTCTGCAAAATGCCGAGCAAATCAGCGATCGTTCCATCGGTGATAACATTAAAGATATAATTTGGCTAAAAAGGAATTATCCAAATAAAATATTGATATCGAGTATTTTGGGCTATGTTGATAAAGACTGGAGTGAATTGGCAAAAATGTCGGAAGATGCCGGCGCAGATATGATCGAACTGAATTTTAGTTGCCCGCAGATGGCGCACAAATTTTCAGGGCACAAGGTCGGTCAGGATTATCATGCCGTAGCATCATTTACCGAAGTGGTGAAAAAATCTACCCGGCTTCCGGTGATGGCAAAAATGACCCCAAATATCACAGATATAATTCCGGTGGCTATGGCGGCCAAAGAAGGCGGCGCCGACGCCATTTCAGCCATCAACACCATCAGGGCTATCAGCGAGGTGAATATCGAAAATTACTCGCCAATGCCAAATATTCACGGCCATTCAGCCCCAACCGGTTTTTCCGGACCGGCCGTGAAGCCCATCGCCATGCGCTTTGTTTCCGAATTGTACAATGCCAGGGGGTTGGGACTGCCGGTTAGCGGAATTGGCGGAATAGAAACCTGGATAGATGCACTCCAATTTATACTACTCGGTGCTACAAATCTGCAGGTTACAACTGGAGTAATGCGTTATGGCTACCGCATTGTGGAAGATATGATCGAGGGTTTGAGCGATTACATGATTGACCACCATATCCATTCACTTCGCGAGATTGTAGGAAAAGCCGCTGAGAAAATTGTTGATCCTTCCGAATTCGAAACGCAATACCAGGTTGTTTCGGTAGTGGATCAGGAACGGTGCATTGGATGCGGACAATGCTATATTTCGTGCCAGGATGGGGCTAATCAGGCCATGGAGTTTGATGGTTTTACCAGGAAGGCGAAAGTGAATGAAGAACGATGTGTCGGGTGTATGTTGTGTAAACATGTCTGCCCGGTTTGGGGCTGCATTACGCATAAAGAAGTTGATACTAAAATTGTTAAACACGCTGCAATTTGCTAAAATAATTCAAAAAAAACCATGAAAAATTTATTCATCGCCATCGAAGGCATTGACGGAAGCGGAAAAAGCACGCAAATCAATCTATTAAAGGAAAATCTCCAAAAGGCTGGCCACCACGTTTTTACTACTTTCGAACCAACCGACGGCCCA
>JACZJL010000074.1 GCA_014860585.1 Bacteroidales bacterium
CAACCGGCGATGGAAGTGGGAGTATAAATGTCTTCCCCAATCCAACCGATGGCATGTTAAACATTACCGGTCTGGCTGAAGATGCAATACTCACGGTGATGAATCTTCAGGGACGGGAATTATGGGTTGAGCGCCAAAAAGGTGAAGGTTTGCTTACCCTTAAAATGGTAAATCATAATCCCGGCATCTATTTCATCAAAATCCAACAAAACGAAGAAACGATTTTCAAAAAGGTTGTTTTGAAATAAAGTGAGGGTTACAAGTTAGGTTTTACCCCGGGTTTGTCGAAAGATGACCTGGGGTTTATTATTGGAAGCAAGCCCCCACTTTGACGGAGGAAAAGGCGGTGATGGCTGCCCAGATTGCTAATTTGGAATTTTTCAATCCATGCAGTTTTCGCTGTAAATTTTACCCTAACATGTCCGGCCGCTGCTGTAACCCTTATTTTCGTTACGCTATGAGTCAGGCTACATTTTTAAAAGATATTCTAAAAAAGTAATTTTAACAATTTACTAATCCTCTATACCTAAGGACGAGACTGTTATATAAAATAGCATTGTGTTGTCAAAGAAAATTACTGTTAATATTCAATAAATTATTGAAAATCAATTAACTATTTAGCCTTCATAAATGTTAAGACACTTGACAGAAAGAACGTTCTTAATTTTAATCGAGTTTAAACAACAAATATTTTGACTAAAACTACTTTCATTTTAGCATTCGCAATCTTATTCGGCCTGATTGGCTCCGCTCAAAACAAGAACTTCAGATCCAGCAGTTTTTCCGACGAAGAAGTGAGCGGTGTTTGGACGGTCGCCAATAGTCCGTATTTTGTTAGCGGCGAAGTTACTGTTCCTTTTGGGGATACGCTGATTATCGAACCTGGTGTAACCGTAAAGTTCAACACCAATTCGGTTGATATTACACAATTAAACCCTCCTACGCCCGAAAACACTGATTTTGGGTACATGACTGTAAACGGCGCCCTGATTGCTCAGGGAACCGAAACCGACTCCATCGTTTTTACGCGGGATGGTAACACCGGATACTGGGGTATGATAAACTTTACTGCAACTGCAAATCCTGATAATTCCATTGAGTATCTCAGGATGGATTTTTCGAGCTATATGTATTTGCAGAATGCGACTGTAGAGGAATTATTAGCCGGATTATCCTTCGATGGAATAGCGCCTACTGTAAGGAATAGCAGTTTAATAAACAGCTTCATTGGGATTTTTCTGAAAAATTCTCCCGGAGGAACCATCACCAACAACGGCATCCATGCTTGCCTGAACGATGGAATTATCCTTTACCAAAGCCCTGCAAATATCGACAATAACATTATTTCTGGAAATAGTGGCCATGGGATTAACATTTACCAAAGCCCTGCAAATATTGAAAACAACTCTATTTCAGGAAATGGGAACCGCGGGATTTACATTTGGCAGTCATCATCAACTGTAAGCGGAAATCTTATATCGGGTAATGTTGGCGGTGGTATTTATTCTGAGGCCTGCGACTCGCTCAATATTGCTGAAAATACGATTTCAGGTAGCCAGTACCCAATAAAGTGCATAAACAATACTAATGGCGTAATAACAGGGAATACTATTCCACTCGGTGGAATTCTGAATGGACAGGCAATAATTTCTACTAGTTCAACCCTGAAAATTTCCAACAACACGATTTCAGGCGCCGGAGTAGGAATAAATAGTGGGAATTCTAACCTTCAAATTGAAGACAACTCTATCTCTGGCTCCGATTACGCAGGTATTTGGTGTAATTCGGGGGATTTTCAAATAAATAATAACATCATTTCTAATGGCAATAACGTAGGCATTATATGCTCTGGCACTGTGAATGCCTTTCATAATACAATTGTTGGTAATTGGGCGGCGATGGAAGTATGGGCTGGGCCTGTAATTTTCGAAAACTGTATTTTTAAGTATAATACACGTGTTGTCGCTCCTGGTGCCTTGGTAATCCCCACAATTAACTGGTCATTAGTAGGAAGTGCTGGAAGTCAGGGTGTAGGACGCATAAGTGGAAATCTTGATCCGATGTTTGTGGATTATGCCAACGGAGATTATAATTTGATCTGGTCGAATTATCCTGACACCTCTGATCCAACACAAAAGTCGCCTTGCATCGACAGTGGCAACCCCGACCCGGATGGTGATGGTAACGACTGGATGACTGACCCCGATGACCGCGACCCCGACGGATCGAGGATGGACATGGGCGCCCGTCTCTACCACCAGACGCCTCAGGTAACCGCATACAACAATCCCGACCCGGGTTCGCCCAATTATCAATACTGGAATTTCGAGGATACGTATATACCATACACAAGCACTGCTAAAACTTTCCAAATACGTAACGGAGCGAACCATTTTTATGATTGCCCGGTATATTTTACCGGAAACAACCCTGAACAGTTCAAATTGAAATATTCACCGGATATCTACCTGTCAGATACCGTAATTCATCTGGCGCCATATCAGGTTGCTGATGTAACTGTAGTTTTTCAACCAATATCTCCGCTTACACAGCATGCTGATTTTACTGCCGGCGATGCCCCATACACCGACTCCGTGCACGTTCAGGGTATAGGAATAAGCACGGGAGCTGTCATAGGGTATGTGAAAACCCCTACAGGAGAGCCTTTGCAGGATATTACCATTACCCTGGAAGCGCTGCAATCTCCGTGGAATACCGTAACAACCACAACAAATTCTGGAGGTTATTACCAACTGGTCAATATAGGGTTGGGTAATTTTCGTGTTACCCCGTCGAAAATACAAGACGGCATAATTCATGATTTTTCTCCTGAATCAGCAGATGTTTTAGTGCTTCTTAACAGCACCAAGCAACAGGATTTTACGGATATTTCCTATTTTACTGTGAGTGGCAATATCAGTTACCTCAATACGAGTTGTCCTGCTGAGGGTATACCCGTATTAATGGATGGTGCTCCTGCTGTTCCACCGGTAGTGACTGACGCAGAAGGAAATTACACCGTTGAAGGGGTACTGATTGGCTCGCATACGTTTATGCCTGATGCACCTGCCAGTGGGCATATCTTTAATCCATCAGAAATTTTTGTGGGTGTATTTTCTCCGGTTGCCGGAATTAACTTTATTGATGAATTTACCTACAACCTGAGCGGTAATGTAACAGGAAGTTGCGGCATTTCCCTTGCCTCCTCCATAGCATTGGTTGTAGAATGCCAGAACGAATGCGGTATTAACGACACTATTTATACCGATGCCCTTGGTTTTTACAGCATCAACCTGGCGCCTTTTCAATATAGTATCACACCAATTTCTTTTGATTATTTCGGAAGCTGGGTTGAATTTAACACTGCACAGGTTGATGTAACCGAACAGGATGCCACCCTGAATTTCATTTATCACAGCGATCCGGTAATTGAGATCAAAGGGTTCGATACCCTGACTAACGCATACGGATGGATCGTACTGGAACAATTTGAAATCTATGCGGCTGAAATTGACGTGCTTGAATTTTATGGCGAAAATAACGAAATCAGGTGCAGGGTTACTTCCGGTGCAATTGTTATTACTGATGGGCTGAGTGATTTTGCTCAGGATAGCACCATGGTTATTTCCGATACAGCCACACTTTATTACTTTCAGGCAGGAAGTCCCAATATAGTTCCGCCTTACCAGAAAAGAATAAAGGTGGAATATATGAGTGAAGAGGGTAAAAGTGCATCTGCCGAGCTATGGGTGTATGTAACAGGGATTCTCCCAAGAGGTACTGCATTTGCCACCACCACACCCGAAATCCCGCTGCTTATCCTGCGCGATCCGCCGGGTGACCAAAGTTTTAGCGAGATGACCGAAACGACGGAAGTTTCGCAGGCAATAAGTTTTAGTGCGAAATACGATGATGCTGCGAGCACCTTCAGAAAAGTGTCTCTTGGTGTTAAATATGAGGTTGATACATGGCTTTTTGGAGTATTGAATATTGAGAAAACACTTGATTTCACAGCTACAGTAGGTATGGCGATGTCTCAGAATTCGCTTATCGAAAATCAATTGAAATTTGTTACAAGCGAATCATTTAAAACATCTACCGGCGAATTTGTTGTGGGTCGGAAATCTGATGTGTATATGGGTGGCGCCATGAACCTGTTGTATGGAATCACCGATGTTTTGACGATTTCGGGTGATACCGTAAATGTTGACCAGGATATTATCATCGTTCCCAATGGCTTTGCAACCACCTACATTTATACCGAAAATCACATCGAAAACACGGTGATCCCATCGCTTTATCTGATCCAGGACACTGCATCGGCAGAGCGTTGGGAGTCATTTATTGCCTTAAACGCCTTCCTTAAAAATGAGGCCATATTTAACGAAAATAAATCTTTTGATGCGGGTGTCGTTAATTCTCTTTCACTGGAAACAACAAGATCAAGCACCAGGACACAGGAATTTGAATTGACAATAAATGCTGAAATCGCAACAGAAGCAGGCCTTAAAATTAATGGGATTGGCCAAACCGGCGGTGTAAAAGTCTCTTCTGCAATAACCTACGGAAGTTCGGTGACAACCTCAACTGTAAATTCAACCAAAATAGCTTATACATTGCAGGATAATGATGAAAGCCCGGATGGAAATGATAATTTTTCGGTGGATATAAAAACCGATCCTGTTTATGGCACACCTGTATTTGTGACATTGGCCGGAAATTCGATGTGCCCCTGGGAGGGGCCACCCACAAATTCACGGAAAGGCTGTGCATTTTCTCAGAACGAGTATTATGACGACAATATTCCTGCAGGAAGTCCTGCCGTATTTACCCTGGTGCTGAACAATACCAGCCAGACTGAAGAGACCATGTTCTATACTTTAAAGGTATTGAATGAAACCAATCCTAATAGCGCTACTTTTACTCCCTCCAACTTAACTTCACCTGACGGGATAGTTTACTCACTTGAATATGACAGTCCTCTTCAGGTCACGATTTATATCAGTCGTCCGCCTGGTGAAGTATACGATTTATCGGGTTTAACCCTGGAACTATCAGGTGACTGTGGAACTGGAATCCCGAACGTTTCTGACCGGGCAACATTTGAAGTACATTGGATTCATCCCTGTTCACCGATTTCCATCGTTGAACCAAATAGCAACTGGGTAATTAATCAGTCAGGCAACAATGCGCTTCAGCTTACAGTAGGAGATTATGACCTGACAAATCCAAATTTGCTTAATGTGAGCCTGGAGTATTCGGGTGATAATGGTAACAACTGGATTGAGTTCTATTCAATTCCCAAAGCCTCCATTCTATCGTCCACACTTCAGGTGATCTGGAATGTTGAAAATTTGACTGATGGGCAATACCAACTTCGGGCGACAGCTTCATGTGCGGAAGGACTGGTAAATTATTCCGAAAAAGTGATTGGCGCCATCGACAGAATGTCTCCCTTCGTTTCCGGAAATCCTCAGCCTGCCGACGGGGTGCTTAATATAGGGGATGAAATCTCATTTACTTTTAATGAAAGCCTGAAACCATCAACAGTTACAATCAACACCTGCCGGCTGTTTGAAACAGAAACAGGTATGCAGGTGGGCGCCAGCGTTGTTTATCAACCAGCCACCAGAAAAGTTGTTTTTACAATCAATCCGGGTAATGCCTATTTCATCGAAAACCGCTATCTGACATCGCAGATAGTTGGCGTTCAGGATAAATATGGCAATCCGCTGGCAGATACCGCAAGCTGGACATTCCTGGTTGACCAGGGACCGTTGCACTGGAACCCGGATGATTTCATGTTTACCATTACCGATGGCGAAAGCATCAATTTTAGTTCGATGTTGACCAATGTTTCTGCTGATGAGGTTTATTATTCGCTTACCTTGCCGGAATGGCTTACCGCAACACCTTTCAGTGGTTATGTGAGCGGCAATGGTGCATCTGTTGAAGTGGATTTTATGAGCGCTCCATTGCCCGGCGGCATTTATTACGATACCATTTTTGCCACCACAGTGGGCTACCCTGCTGAAGAAATACACATCATGATCCAAACTGCAGGTGGACCCGAACTGTTGGTAAATCCATCCAACCAGGAGGTTTTAGCTCCTGCCGGAACAACCACTTTTGATATCACTTCCAATGTCAACTGGACGGTGAGCGAGGACGTGGACTGGCTGAGTGTGGATACTTATGGCGGAAGCGAGAATGGCACGCTAACAGTAAACTTTGGCGGGAACAATTCCGGTTCCTTCAGAATCGGGGAAATTACTGTTACCGGAGGAGGCGGGTTGCTTCCGGTGGTTGTAACAGTCGTGCAGCAAGCCTGGCTAATCCATAGTGTAAACTTACCGGCGGGCTGGTCAGGATTATCCAGTTATGTCACACCTTTTGATCCGGATATTGAACTCATTTTTGGCAGCGTGCTCGATAACCTTATCATTGCAATGACGCAGCAAAATATGTATTATCCTGCAAATGAAATCAACACCATTGGCAACTGGGCGTCGCAATCGGCTTATAAAGTCAAAACCAATGCAGGCATTACCCTCAACATTACCGGAAGT
>JACZJL010000075.1 GCA_014860585.1 Bacteroidales bacterium
CCAGGTTAAGGTTGCTCCGCAATCACCGGGATCGTTCGGAGTTTCCAGATCAGGAAGATCGGGTATGTCGGGGTCTTCCACATCAATCACAGTGATTCTGAATCCTGAAAAGCCCTGATTGCCATGAACATCAGTGGCGGTGTAGGTTACATCGGTTTCACCAACAGGAAACCAGTCGCCGGGCTGGAAAAGGCTTTCACTGGATTCTACTCCGCAATTGTCGGTTGGAACCGGAGGCTCCCACTCCACAATAGCGCCGCAATCAGCCGGATCATTTTCAATCATAATATCGGGGATTGATGGAATAACCGGTGGTTCATTGTCCTCGACCAGCACAAGCTGATCACACGAATTTGAATCACCAATCAGATTTACTGCTGTCCAGGTCACTATGGTTGTTCCGACAGGAAAACCTTCGGCTGGAGCATTGTTGTAAACAATTTCAATTCCATTCGGGTCGTCAACGGTGGGTTCTCCAAGTTCAACGAAACCTGCCAAACATAAACCGGGGTCGTTTGTCGCAATAATATCAGGCGGACAAATGATGATCGGAAAAACTGATGAGGTAGTAATATTTACAGCATCAATATACCAGTTATCAAACTGAAAATGATTTCCATCAATTACCCAGGCTATTTGTGTATTTGGTGAGAGGTTGCCAATAGGTATTGATATCGTTTCGGGCCCAATGTCTCCATTTCCCGACATAAACATAAATCCTTCATCAATCCAGTTAATACCATCAATACTTGATTGGATTTTAAACGTACACCCATCGCCATAATCATTATAAAAATGTTTGAATTCAAGCAGCACAACTGCTCCTGGTTCAAGATTTAAAGGAGGGGTAATAAGTCTGGAAACTCCGATTTGAGATTGATAAGTAGCTTTCATTTCAAAAGGTTCTCCCCCTGCATTTGATGTGTTATTGACATTCCACCTTTCAGAGGTCAGGCCACCTTCAAAGGACTGAGACCAGCATTCAGGAAATTCGGCCTGATCGAAAGATTCTGTAAAGGGCAGCTCGAATATTCCACAAGAAGTAGTAAATGAACCTGGTAATGACCAATTGCTCAGACTTCCATCATTACAAACTGCCTGCACGAAAAATTCATAATCAGTAGCCTGCTCCAACCCCTCAACCGGCCAGAAATTTACATCCGTACCTATCTGGCTTTGCAAAGCTTGGCCGGTTCCGGGTTGAAATCCGGGATAACCCAGCTCAACATTCCACGCCATATGATTGGTAGCAGGTGTCCATTTTAAAATGGCGCCTGTAGCGGTAATTACCTCTGCTAATAAGTCTTGAGGTGGAGGACAATCACCAATTGTACCGGCTAATTGCATGTTTGCCCTGTTCACCGAAAGAGTTCCATTGTTGCCGGTACCACACGCAATCTCACTGTCGCTCTGAAATCTCAGGCAACTGTTAAAATCGGTTGGAGTAAAAAAGACAGATGCATTTTGAGTGTAATTACCCGGTATCAGGTCGCAGCAAATATCAATCAAAACATTTTCAAATCCATTCCAGAAAAATGGCTCAAAAAACTGATGTGTATTCCAGCCCTCGGCAGGCAGAAACTCCGGATGCGACCAAACAAGCTGATAGGGTTCGTTATCGAAAACTGGAGTGAGTTCCTGCGCATTGGTATGTTTTATTTGGATTGTGAAATTTGGCATTGGGGAACAATTATTCATGGCGGCAACATCAAAGGCAAGCGATGTTATTGGCCCTTCCACCAGCCCAAGGCTGCTTAGTTCTGAAGCCAGGATTAGGTATTGCTGCCTGAAGTTTTTGAAATACGTTCCATAAGGAGTAGGCCATCCGGTAGGTGAATTTGAATCCGTACCCTGTCCCAGGGTTATTGTTGATGGCATAACAGGCACTTCACACATCATTGAAAAGGAGGCGCTGTTAACCTGGTAATCATCAACAAAAAGTTCGATGAGATGCTCTCCCGGTGGAAGATCAATTTTAAAATTTCCGTTGGGACGCACTTCGTAAAATACTTCCTCATCAACAACAAGAGTGGCTCGCAACGGATCAGGAAATGGATAGGTATGAAGCATTAGCCAATCAATATGATATGCTCCGGCCGCTTCAATGATAATAAACGGACACTCAAAAAAAGTCAGCGGAATCGGATTGCTATTTATGTAATGAATGCCGAGATAAGAAAATTCGAGGCCATCAGGAGTTAAGATGGTTATGTCGAGATATAGCTCTCCTGAGTAATGCTCAGGAGGGGTAAAAATCCCAACTTCAAGGATGTTATTATTGATATTTGCAAATTCAATAAATAACATCTCATCTACAGATGATTGGACAAATGCATTTGATCCTGGTGGATAAACATCCATCAGATCAAAACCAAGCACATTGAACTCGCCAGGGGTAACAGCCTTTTCAGGTATAAAAGCAATTACTTTGTCCGTTGGTTCTGCTCCCATTACGGTTATGCTATTTGCTGCCTGGCGCATTTCGGTTGAATCATGTTGAGATAGATTTCCATCACTGCCATTAGTGGGACCTGATCCTTTCATGACATCAGAAGCATTTGCAGTCGCATCTGTGTCTCTAAGCCCTAATGCATGCCCAAGTTCATGTGTGGCTACCTCTTTCAGGCTCAAAGGATTTGGTGGGGAATTATGGTCAGGTGAAATGGTGATTTCGGCTAAAATAACTTTGTTGTCACTTCTTCTGCGAGTTGTCTCGCATAGTCCGGCATCCCCGTCATCTACAGGTCCTTTATTAATAGTAACCTGAGCGTCAGATGAAGATGTAACCTCCTTGAATTTTGGGATACATCCTGCGGCATTCCATCGTTGCATTGCCGCTCGTACTGAATCTTTTTCTGAATCACTGAATGAGTTGTTGATGAGAACCCCAAGACTATCAGGACTATTTAGCCATCCAACGTACCAGCTTTTTACATCCCTGGACTTTATAATTTCCTGACTAATCGCTTTATTAATCGGAATTGCTACGCTTATAATAAAGAACAGGAAAGAAAAAATTGGTATCTTTAGTAAAATTTGTATTTTTCTCATAATGAATTATTTATATTATTAATTAGTCAATTTATCTGAATGGAAGGAAAATGAATAGCTGTCAATTAAAACTTCAATTTTTAAAGAACTAAATCTTCACATTCAGAAAATTTATCAAATTATCAATTACGCTGTGTGAGCGTTTTCGAAGTAGAATTGCCTTTTTTGACGGAGATTTTTGCAACCATCAATGCATTTAGCTGCTTCCATTCCTTTTTTCCGATGCTCAAAGCCAGCCACAAGATTACAGCAAATGAATATCCATAAGTGGCAGGTGCAGCAAAATGACTGTACCAGAATTGTATCTTTTCTTTTTCGGCAGGTTCCTGATACAAATCGAACCAGTCAACAAGGGTATAGGATTGCAGAATGATGATGTAAACTTTGAGCATCACAAATGCAGTCATCAGAACCAGCCCCAATACAAGTGCAACAACTTTTCTTTTCCAGGACATTGGCGTTGACAGTACGAGGGCAACATAAAACGCTGTGATCAGGTAACCTATCCTGTCGCTGGCCTTGTCTGTGGTTACTCCGGTCAGTTTTCTTTCTTTGATCCAGTCGGCTCTTGACAAGAAAAGCGCGATATCGTTTTTACCCCTGTCGCTTTGAATTGACAATTTCACGTAGCCGCCTCGCGGGAAATCCCTGTACAGGTAATTGCCCAGCTTGCAGAATAGCTCAGCATAGGCCTTGTTAACATTGATCTGCGGGATCAGCAACAAAGTGTAAACCACAATAAAGATCAAAACCGATAGAAGTGCTTTTCTTGTTGTTATCATACTATTTTGGGTTTATTTACAACATAGCTCAGCCACAAAAACCAGAGCATCACAGCAATAAGGATAAAAGCCACTTGCCACACAGCCAGATGCATGGCTTCGAAGTAATCAGGATAATAAATGCCCATCAGATAAAGAGAGGCAATGCGAATGATGTTGAGCGCAAATAGAATTGTTAACCCAAAACCAAGACCGGCAAGCTTTTGTTTGATCAATGCAGGAAATGCAAGAATACCCACAATAAAAATAGCCATTGGCTCGGCAGCATCACATCCTTTTTTCACACTCACCGAAAATGCTGAAGAGGAAATCATATCTGCGCTTACCTCGTTTGAAAACCCGATTATTGATAGGAAGTGCCCCGACAAGCGTGCATAAAAGTTGACCAGAGGGGTGAAAATGACATTTTCAATCAACGGCTGACGGTACAAGAAATAAAACAGAATGATGAACAACGCAACCAGCCCCACAAAAGAAAAGACTGGATATTGCCGGTAAAACTGTCCTGGTAAAATCAATAAATTTTGTTTCATGTCGGCCTCTGGTAAATTAGGTTAAACATAATAAGATCAGGATTTTCTTAAAATTCCCAGATGAATCATATAGGCTATAATCCCCGCACTAACAAATGTACCAAGCGGATCCGCCGCAGTGATTTCCCCTGCAACAAGATAGGTTAAACCGAGGAAGACCAGCCCTGCAAGAAGGGTAAAACCAAACACTTTCGCATACAACTGTTTATTGAAAAGCATTAATTGTGTTCCGCCAGCTTCTTCAACGCCACCGGCCAGCGCCAATGCTGTTTGCCTTTTGTACACGAAAACCATACCTACCGCAAGTAACAGAAGTAGAAGAATAATGACACCCCATTCTGAGAGGGTGGGGATGGCATTTTCTTGATTTTTTGACATTACGACTCTATCATCAATACCACAATCTCCGCCGGCTTCAAATGTAATTGTTGAAAATTCACTGGGAAGGTTTTGTATAACTAGACGACCGGTTTCATTTCCAAAGTTGATAGAAATAACCTGGATATCCGTGTCCTGTAATAACTCCGACAATAAAGTTGCCATTTCTGATGTAACTTGTGAACCAGTCTTTCCAAATGTAGCAATATCGGCAGAAACTTCGTAAGCATCAAGACTCACATATGCAGAGCCGTCGGAGCAGCTCCCCGTGCCACTTAAGTCAAGACTTACTCTTAAATTGCCATCATCTAGATTACTCGGATTAATTGTCTTTCTCTGCCCTGTACCATCAGTTATATCAATTTCAGTCATGTCATTACCACCTGTTGTTGTGATTTGTACTGTACCAGTTCCTGCTATAGCTACTGCTGAAACCCCTGGACATTGATTGCTAATATCCTGTGCAAGTTGATTTGCCTTATCTGTTGCGGTTGTTCCATTTGGATGTGTTACGTTTGTTTGAATGTTACATCTTGTCCCATTTGAAAAACGTATAGTTGCAGTAATTTGTCCTTGCCTTTGCGCATTATTTAAAAATGTTACCCTTCCTTCATTAGCTAAAACAATGGTTGAAATGCAAAGAAACAGCATCAAAGCTGAGGATATAAATAATACATTTTTTTTCATTTTCTAATCTCCTATTTTTTAAATAAACTATTTCTTAAAGTTTTGATTTTTAAACAATTTTCATCACTTAAGACAGATATTCCAATTTTTACTTATTAAGTGATTCGGATTGATCCGATACTGATTGGTTAGAATTTCAGAATTTGGCTCATCTCTGATTGATTTTCTTGAATTTTGTTTTCTCATTTTTAGGTTAATCTTTTATAGGATTTCAAAATATTTCGAAAAATAAGATAATTAATAATACCATGCAAATTTTTTCAATTCAGGTACTATTTCAATTATCTTTCGAACATGTTGTCTAGTAGTCATTTTTATTGATGATTCATAATATTGAGTGGGTTTTTCACATATATAGAAAAATCACTTTTTCTAGTTCTGAAAGAAAAACTTCAGGCTAAATTCTCTCCCAATCAAAGTGGGAGAGAATCTATCATGAAGTAAGATATGAACTAATTGATGACCAACTTCCTTAGAATGACATCATGAAAAGCTGTTATTATAATTAGATAAATACCATTCGGCTGATTCGAAATGTCAATGTTTGCCGGCAGGTTGACTTGTTTTTCAAATACTTCATTTCCGACTGCATTGACGATAACGATACTGCATTCTCCCTGCAATCCGGAAATAGTAAAGGTTCCTTTAGACGGATTCGGGTAGATTTTTATTGAACGTTGTGCGATCAGCACTTCTCCGGTCGAGCCAACTTTGATATCAGTAACCGCCGACAGTCCATGGGTTTCAAATAAGCCGGAATGGTTCAGTTGCTCTTCCCATTTTACTTCAAGATCGAATACTTCACCAGTGCTTTGACGGAAACATTTCAAGGTGACCGGTTCTTCTTCAAGATACCCTTCTATGATTTCGGTGGTTGGATCGTCGCCGAAGAGGATCAAAACCACTTCATCGCCAAAATCTCCAACAACTGATGCACCAACACACAATCCTGTGGAATTGAAAGCAGCGATCATATCACCCGGTTCAAGCACTTTCAGGCATTCGGCGGTGAATGCAACCAAATGAGTGTACGGAGTCCTGATGATTTCATTCCATGGAGTTTCCAAAATCAATTCGGGAGGTTCAACAATGCCTGAAGAGGTACTTTTAGCATAGGATATTGTACCGGACTGGGTTGTATACACAAAATAGGACTTTCCGGTATTGAGTGTCTGTAGGGTTGCAATATTGTAATTCGGCCAGAGAATCTCAGCATTGGCAACACCCTTGGCGACGACAAATCCGGGCAGACTTCCCAAAAGTGCCGGGGCCGATGATTGGGTAAATACAGGGATAAGGTTCCAACCCTGGTTCAAAACAACTGACCGGCTGTCGAGTTGTTCGCCGGTAACACTCAGTGCCACATCTTCCGTAACCTTGATCACATATCCGTTATAGGCATCCCAGTGTCCGATAGTATTCACATTCTGTCCGGGCCAGTAAACACCTCCCAGGTTGAAGAGGATGATCAGTTCATCTTCAACCGGAGCGAACATCTCCGGCAAGGTATCAGGAACAGGAACAATAAAAGTGGAAACGCCACTCCATCCTTCCGGAATGCTCAGATCATGGCGTGGAATCAGTACCTTGATATAGCCTGTCTTAAGCTCTGTTTTGTATGCATACCTGTCTTGTACTGTAAACGAAACATCATAAGTTCCCGTGTCAGGATAAATATGTGTCGGGTTATGAGCCGTATCCGTCTGACTATCGCCAAATGCCCAGAAATAATTGAGTGGAGGCAATGCAGTGCTTGAACTGTCGCTGAAAGTTACCGTCAATGGTTTCCAGCCTTCGACGGGATCGCCACTGAAATCAACATCAATATACTGATACTGGGCGCCAACCAGGTAAGTGTAATTGTTTGTCAAAAGGCAGGGAGAGGCCTGGTCGAGATGGAAGTCTTTATTGAGTTCATCATGAAAAAGCGGATCATTCTGAAAATTGGTTGACGAAAGTCCATAAACATCCTGATTGCAGCCGGTTATCCCATTTGGCCAGAAATCATTGGTTTCGAATACCAGGTGGAACGGAACCCTGGAGGCAATGGAGTCGAGGTTACAAAACACACTTCCGATGTTGTAGGAAATGATTGGGCCATGGTGCATTTTTACCTGACCTATTTCAGCCCGGTTTGCTGCCAGTGAATCATATTCGATATCAATATGTCCGTCACTGAACGTATTATGATCCACAAACACATTGTCGTTGAAACCCATCTGGGTTGTGTCGTTGTATCTCATCTTGATTCCCATAGCAATACTGTCGAAGATGTTTCCATAGATGAAAGCACTGCCGTTGTTTATGGTAATGGCGGTGTCGGCAGCAGTAAGTCTGAGGCCTGCAATAATGGTGCGGTCGTCGGTGCTGTCCAATTGGAGGATGTTGGTTTCCGGAACAGCCCTGAGTATGGTTTCGGGGGTCAGGTTCAGGTTAAGTGAATCTTCTTTGAAAGCCAGCCCTGTCAGGAACACACCGCTTTTTACGTTGATCGGGAATGTTTCGGATTGGGAACTGTAGTTCTTTCTGACTTTAATGATATCGCCATAAATTGCAGCATTCATTGCTGCGGTGATTGTAGAAAAATCATCAGGAACCCAATAGGTGGTGTCGCCAACCACGGTGTTGCCCGGATCGGGATTCCAGCCCATACTGTTGCAGGGGGAATTAATATCAAGGTTAAAATTGTCGTTTTCAGGATCAACAAATAATGGATTGACAGAGATGTTTCCATCGCTGCCTGTAGGTTCTGTGCGGAACCCACCATATCTCTTCCCCGTTGTGTTCCACACATTATTTTCGGTGATCTCCAGTTTGGATAAACCGGTTGATGAAACTGTATCCACATAAATTGAATAAGCTTCGAAACTGCCTACATGATCAAAAACATTTTTCGATAGAATACAACTATCCGAAAGGGCTTCAGCATAAAAATCATCTCCCACACCCATGGCCTGCTGGTTGACTCTCGATAGTGACCTGATGCCTTTATTTTCAGTCAGCGTATTTTGTTTTAAAACCGTTTTCCCTCCCATAATGCCAATTCCACCGGCATTTCCGAAAGAGAAATTATCAATGATCCAGTTATTATTGATTTGTGTATTGGATGAATCGAGGGCAAGCCCACCTCCAAAGCCTGTTTCCGGCTTGAGTTTATCTTTTTCAATGCCTGAATAATTGTTCTGGATGATATTACCGGTGAGGATACTTTTTGATTTCCAGCTATAGAAACCGCCACCATAAGTGCCGGCCACATTACTATGAAACTCGGGTGCACCGCCAATGATGTTATTTTCGATCAGGAGGATATTGTCATGATTTACAACAGCAATTCCACCCCCTTTATCCGCCAGATTACCGATGATGAAATTTTTCTGGTCTCCCTCTTTTGTCTCAGATTCTCCGATATGCACCATGGTTCCTGCATTTTTAACATAAATGCCTCCACCTTTCTCCGTTGCATAATTGGCAACAAACGGACTGCTGCCGCCAATGAGGTTCCCCAGCACTCTTGTTTCTGCCGTATCAACCACAGCGAGGAAGCCGCCGTTAATGGTGATCAGGGTGTCTGTTTCCCTGACGATTGCTTTGTACAGATCCTTTACTTGCGAAAAAATGTCTTGTGTCTGATTATACGGACCGCGGGGGGTTGATTTTAGCGGTTCGCCTACACCCGGGATGATCACGGTGTCGGGTAATGGAGGCAGATCCATAAAGAACTCTTCAGGCGGGTAACTTACCCATGTGTACAAATTGATCTCTTTTTCCTTATACACCGGAGCAAAAGCCATAGTTATAACCGGCATCATGTTGAAGGCTTCGCAAATCTGTAAACCTTCACCGGTATTTCCAAGAAAAACAAAACCGGCATCCTCATACAAATCACTGATCAGCGATGTTGATGGAAAGAAATCCTGCATACCGGTGATTTGGTCATATCTGATGAAACTGTCATTCAGTGTCAGGTAGATAGTGGAAGCATTCACATAAGCGGAGTAGCAAAGCTGATCCGGAACAGGTGGAATGGGTGTGCCCAGGATGATAATCATGTTTGGATCAATGACCTCCAATTTCATAATCATCGCCATATCTTCCTCTCCTAACCTTTGGTTCATGGCCAGGTAAGCATTAAAATCAAAAACAGCGATATCAACGATTGAACTCATAGGGAAGGCAACCGGAGGAAATAATTCGAGGAATGGCGGGTCGCCCGGAATCACCTGAGAAACCATGAAAAGGGCATCCTGCATCATCTGCATGGAGAGATACAAATAATTATTGGCCGCACAAATACCGGTTAAGTTCTCATCCGGATTGAGAGGAGTATAGCTTCCATTCAGATTGACCGTATTGCCGAAAATTTTGCCAAAGTAGAGCGTATTGTCATCACCCAAAGCATAAAGATTCTGAAGGTCTGCTTCTACCTCAACTATAGCAACATCGGCAAACACAAGCGTATAGAGTTCCACCGGGGGCAACCCGGCGTACATTGGGCTTTTATCAATCACCTTAATACCTCCTGAGCCATCAGCTACAAAAATCAGGTTTCCTGAAACACACACATCTGTTGACTGGTCATTTGAAGGAAATGTGGCTGTAATCACCGGAGTTAAAGGGTTAGTAACATTTAACACCTGAAGCCCGCCGGCATTATCCGTGATGTAGGTGTATTTGTAAGGAGGCAAATAGTCGGGTTGGATGGTGGTGATGTAAGAATCCCTGAAGGGTTCATAGTGAGGAACTTCGATGGTGTCGGGAAATGGTGGGGGAGTTTCGTAAGTATAAGAGACGGTGTCGGGTTCGGGTTCTTCAGGCCAGTCAATCTCGGGCAGCGAAATTTGCTTTTTGAGGGACCGGTTGTTGTTGCGGATGATATTTCCCAACTGCTCAACCCAGACCAGGTCTTTCCTTTCCTCATTGAGCTGCGGTGTATTAATGATTTCATCATCGTTCTGCCCACCAATTAATGCATAGGTTCCATCACCTTCCAGGTAAACAGCTCCGCCGTTATTGGTGCAGGCATTCCGGTTGTCGAAAGTATTACCAAGGATGGTGAGCACGGCTCCTTTTACCGCAGCGATGGCGCCACCGTTGGCCAGTCCCGGGAATCCCGGAGAACCGGCAGTATTGTACTCGAACAGATTGTCCTCTCCGTCAATGGCATTTCCGCCAACCACCAGGTCTGTTCCGCTATCCGTGGCAAAAAGTGCACCCCCATTACCAGAGCCGTCTTCGTTGAAGTCGGTGTGATTGGAAAAAAACCAGTTGGACTGAACATCGAAAACTGCACCCAGGTCGGCTGCAATGGCTCCTCCCTGCTCGGCAATGTTTTCCTTGAAAAGATTAGACATATCCGGTAGTCCAATGACAGGTTCAGTTCCTTCTCCCGAAACATAGATGGCGCCGCCTATCCCTTCACCTTCTGATTTGTAATCAGCAATATTCCACCGGAAGTTGGAGCTGGTAATCTGAGGTTTGGCGCCGTTGAGGCAAGCAATTCCACCTCCATAAACAGCGTAATTCCATATCAAACTGTCGCCCTCAATCAGAGGAGAAGCATTGCTGATATGTATTGCTCCACCACAACCATTTCCTGTTGTATCAAAATCAGCGAGGTTGCTGTAAAAATAGTTGTCTTTAACCTCGGGGTTTGCATTGTCCTCGATGGAAAGGGCTCCTCCGTTAGAAGCTGCATTTTTCTTAAAAT
This sequence comes from Bacteroidales bacterium, assembly GCA_014860585.1. Taxonomy (NCBI): domain Bacteria; kingdom Pseudomonadati; phylum Bacteroidota; class Bacteroidia; order Bacteroidales; species Bacteroidales bacterium. The sequence goes on from JACZJL010000075.1 coordinate 11,139, forward strand.
TGTTGTTATGAATTTTAGGATCAGTATTGGCGCCTGCCATGAAAACAGCGCCACCGTTGTATGGGCCCGCTTTGATATCTCCTGTTTGAGTTTTGCTACAACCTGAAAATGTTCCTTTTCCGGCAATATTGTATTCAAATAAATTGCTTTTGATCTCAGGACTCATCCCCGGGTTGATGAAAATTCCGCCACCATTAAAAACAGAGTGGTTCCATTTGAACAAATTGCTTAAAATCTGGAATGCATCCGTATTGGCAAAAATTGCACCCCCCTCCTCAGCCTGATTTTTCAGGAAATCGTTCCCGGAAATTAAAGGATTACATAAATTATCGAGGTAAATGCCTCCTCCTTTTTTGGCATAGTTTTTTAAAAATTCATTGGCCAGCTTAATTTTTGGATCGGTCAGCAACCCGGTGACATAAATGCCGCCACCTTTTTCCTCAGCGCAGTTTTGAAAAATATCATTATTAATGATTTCAGCAGTAGTTCCCCCCTGGCAAAATATTCCGGCCCCAAGGTTTGAAGTGTTCAGATAGATTTCATTATCGCGTATTTGTGGAATATTGAAGCCTGAGATGTAAATTCCGCCACCTACCGGGCTTGTATTATGTGAAATCTTATTATTAAGCGAAATCCACGAATTGGTCAAATCGCCAAATATACAGATGCCTCCACCCGTCACATCTGCGATGTTGTTATAGATGCGGTTTACTCCAATCGCGCCATTGGTGTTCTGGACATCAAACAGCCATATTCCTCCCCCGTTCACGGCATGGTTACATGAGATGAGGTTAGCCAGTAATGTAGTATTAACATCTCCTTGATCAATGGCTACCCCACCGCCAGCCTGGGCATTGTTGTTATCTATATAGTTGAGCAATATTATTGCATCGCAGTCATTGTCGATCGCTATACCGCCGCCAGACTGACCAGCCGTGTTTCCGGTAACAGCATTGAAGCAAATCAATGAAGGGATGGTGTCCTGACCGGTTATAAAAATCCCGCCGCCACGATTGCCAGCCTGGTTAGCATTAATAACATTGACACCAATGTTGGTAAAATAAGACTGATCAACTGCTATTCCGCCTCCGTCAACTGCGTTATTGTTGTAGATAATATTGAACATAAACGAAGTGAGTGATTTATCGAAATAGGCTCCGCCACCAATGGCAGCATTGTTGCTTCTCATCTGGTTCAAAGCGGCAATGGTGGAAAGATCATGATGGAATGCCAAACCACCGCCGGCAGGAGCATGGTTGGACAGAAGCACGTTGCCGACAATAAAGGAGGTAATTCCAACCCCATTCCGGCAGTATATTCCCCCACCCATCCCCGAAGCATGATTGTCCTGCAGGTAGTTAAGCAGGAAAATGATGTTCGAATCCATAATCTTTACCCCACCACCGAAGTCAGAATTGCAATTACGAATATAAAATCCACTGATCACCGAATAGATCGGAACATTCTCGATCTTAAATGCCGGCCCGGCATCTTCGATGGTTGCTCCTGCACCCAGAAGGATGATTGGCGAGGTGATTGGATTGATATTTACAGTTTCAGCATAATCATTGCTGACAATTACGATTGGGATTTGCCCAACCGCATGACTAACACTGTATGAAATTCCTTTATTCAATGGCTGGTCGGATTTTTTTCCGAGATACTTTATTTTTAATCCACTCAAACCCATTGACAACCAGTAATACTTATTACCCCTTTTTTTAAAGATAAAATAAACCGGTCCGGATTTTTGGTTCTCTCCAAAGTCGTTGAATCGTTGCCTTATTGCTGCCAGAGAACCCATTTGCTCCTCCGACAATTCCTGGTCATTGAATTCATTCAACTTTTCGAGATAATCACTGATCTCTGCTATTTTCTCTTTGTTATATTGACCAAGCAGATGGTTGGCTTCTTCTTCAAAATAAGATACAGGCGGTTCATCAGTTTGACCGTAGGAAATGCCTGCATGGATGAAAATTAATGCAACTAAGATTTTTGTTAATGTTTTCATTTCAGTAGGTTTAAATTATTTTGGTTTTATCGAAATCATTTCAAAAACTCCGGGTTCTCACCCTTTTACTTTCCCTCCTGACTTTGCTTTGGGTCAGGAGGGAAAGTTCAGGTTTTGGATTCGATAACACGGAATTACCTGATGATCAGTTTTTCAAAGAAGAAGCCACCTGATGTGAACACTTTGAGTAGATACACACCTGAAGGGTGCGAAGATAAGTCAAGGTTTCCCGGAACGTTAAGTTGCCTGGTCATGATTGCTTCACCATAAACATTTAAAACCATGATGTTTACTACTTCTTCATCTCCTTCAAGGGTAAACAAACCATTGCCGGGGTTAGGGTAAACTTTCAATGACTTGTAAAGCATATTGACCACTGACAAGGATGAGGTTTTGATGTGGTTAACCTCGGAAAGGCCATTGGATTCATAAAGCCCGGCATTCATCTCAGGATTGTATTCTGCTTCAAGAAGTAAAACCTCACCGGAATCCGGTCTGTAAATTTTGAAGCTGATGGGCTCGCCATGAACAAATCCTGTAACTTCATCTGATATCGGATCATCCCCATTAAGAGCAATAACAAATGGAGTCGCTGAATTCTCAATCAGACTTAATCCTGCGCAAAGGCCCTCGCTGGTAAAACCACCAATGATGTCTCCGGGTCGGAATGGACTTTCAGTCAGGTTGAAAAGAACCACATGCGAAGCCGGGGTGGAAATGATAGGATTCCAGGGTGTTTCGAGGCTATTCAGGTCAATCGTTTCATAATTTTGATCGGATTTAGGTGAAGATGAATAGTCAATCGAGCCGGCAGTGCTCATTCTCACGTAATAAGCTTTACCGGGAACAACATTACCGATCGTATTGATCGAATAAGCCGGCCAGTAAACTCCGGTTCCAGCAACATCCTTGGCAATCTGGAATCCTGAAACACCGCTGAACAGATTGAAAATAGAAACTGGTGAAGTGCTGAGTACAGGGATAATATTCCAGTTTTGGGCAAGATTAACCGTTTTGTTGGAAACTTCAACACCGCAAATTGGTAATGATGAATTTTGATTTACCTTGATCCAGTAACCTGAATAGTTGTCCCAGTTATTCAACGTATAAACACCGCCACCAGGCCAGAAGGAACCGATAAAGTTGGAGATGATGACCAGGTTGGCGCCAATGGGTGCAATCACTGAACTCATTGCAGTGTTAGGAGGTGTTATGTAACTTGACACTCCACTCCACCCGCCAGGGATGTTGATCACCTGTTCATCATTCACGGTGATCTGGAAAGTGCAGGAATTGGTGCAACCTGTTGGTGTATCGGTGAACGTGTAAGTGATCACATGGGTTCCGACTCCCGCTGTTGCCGGGTAAAACTTCCCAGCTGATACCCCGGTTCCGGTGTAGGTTCCACCGCCCGGTGATCCACCGGTTAATGTGTAAGCCGGATCATTGATGCAAAGTGAAAAATTCTGCGGACAACTGACCTGCGGCAAAGCATTGACGGTGATCTGGAAGGTACAGGAATTGGTGCAACCTGTTTGTGTATCGGTGTACGTGTAAGTGATCACATGCGTTCCGACACCCGCTGTTGCCGGGTAAAACTTTCCTGCTGATACCCCGGTTCCGGCGTAGGTTCCACCGCCCGGTGATCCGCCGGTTAAGGTGTAAGCCGGATCATTGATGCAAAGTGAGAAGTTCTGCGGACAACTGACCTGCGGCAAAGCATTGACTGTGATCTTGAAGGTGCAGGAATTGGTGCAACCTGTTTGTGTATCGGTGTACGTGTAAGTGATCACATGCGTTCCGACACCTGCTGTTGCCGGGTAAAACTTTCCTGCTGAGACTCCGGTTCCGGTGTAGGTTCCACCGCCCGGTGATCCACCGGTTAAGGTGTAAGCCGGATCATTGATGCAAAGTGAGAAATTTTGCGGACAACTGACCTGCGGCAATGGCAATACTGTAACCTTCACTGAATCTGTAACTGATGAATAACTATCCTGAACAGTTACAAAATAGGTCGTAGTGGTGGTTGGATTGTCTGTTGGATTAGAGATATTAGAAGAAAATCCGACCGGATCAGATGTCCATATGTATGATAACGTACCGCAGCCACCCGAAGCATTAGCAGTAAGTTGAACAGTTAATCCAGAGCATATTGGATTTGGAGCTGCAGAAACGGTTAGGGTAATTGATTTTGAAATAGCTGTAAGACCTGAAATTCCGTTGGTGTGATATTTGCCATCAGTATCAGGTAACAACTGATTATAGTTAACAACTAGAATCTCCTGTGTACCCGTTGAACTATAAAATACTTTCCACATAAAATATTCATCATCACTAAAGCCATCCTTAACCGGCGTTGTCTGGTCGTTCCCATAAGCAACCACTGCCTGGTTATTCACTGCATCCCACAATACTGCTCCACCACAGGCCGGATTTCCCTGGTCATCTGTGTAAAATACCCCGATAAAATCACCGGCTGAAAGTGTAATGCAATTGAATGCAACATTTACCGGCACTGCAATCAGGTGAGTTGAACCGGTGGGGATATAACCCCATCCCGGGGGATTAATGACCACTTTGTAGTCTTCCACTTCGCCATCTTCGGCAAGGCCTGTATAGGTCAAACCACCTGTTGTATTGAACCTGAAGCGGGTATAAGTTTCTCCGGGATTGATTCCAGCCGGAATGTTGAAAGTCAGGTTATTGACACCGGCAGTCATAAGCTGGTCGCTAAAAATCTGGTCACCGGCATCAGCCCAGCTCCCATTGTTGTTGAAATCCACCCAGGCGTTCAGATATCCTGCAACTGATGCCTTCACCTTGATATTGGCAACCTGACCAACAACCAGCGGTTTGAACGTTATGCCGTCTTCATCATCCAGGTTATTTGTGTCGTCACCGTCTGCCTTTGTTGTTGGTTGCCCGTCTGCTTCAGAGTCTATGAGGTTTCCGAGAAAAACATTCTGATTTAATAAATGTCGGGCGCCATTGTTTACTAGCAGGGTAGGATAGGGTTGATCAGGGGCATCACCAAAATCTAATTCATCCAGTTTCGATCCTTCTTGTTGAAACTTCCCATCCTCTGATAAGCCAAATTCATCAACCACAACGTCCAAATGGGATCGATAATCAGTGGTCACTTTCTCAACCGAAATAAAAGAAATTTGCCCGGAAGGGTTAGTTACGCCTTGCAGGACTTTTACAGATTGATTACCGGTTTTTTCCTTATCTGTGCTAAAGGTACCAGCCTGGCAATCCGACATCGAGGTAAATGCAGCGATCACCGCGATGTAAATGATTAGAGAGAGATTTTTTTTCATAACAAACTTTTTTTTGGTGAATGATAATTATTTCTTAAATGTAAAATATTGATAATGTGATAGATATAATTTAAAGTTTCAATGAACTTTTCAGTTTCTGCGAAAAGCACAAAATTACTGCAGAAAAATCTTATTGTCAAGAGATTAAGCCAAAAAAATTATCCATTCCGGAAATAAATATTTCAAACCTTATGAATCATTAAAATTTTACTGAATAATGTTATCTTGAATAACTCATTTTATCCTTTATTTTAGGATGATACAGTGTTGTTGGATTCTTACCGAGTATTACAGGGAAACACCTTTTGTGCAAAAGGATTCGGTTGGTCTGAATCAAGAATTTCATTCGAAAATTGCATCACCGAATCTTCAAAGATAATAGAAGGTGTAAATTCCAGCTAACAGTAAAAGGCACTTTTCAACCGATTAGAATGATGAGGGATTATGTTTCATTTTTCCTCCGTTCTTAGGTAAACTTTTCATTTCAACTTTAAGTAGTCAATAGTTATGCCCGATTGGAGAAAATCATCAAGAAAATGATGATATATTCGTTAATCAATTGTTAATCAAATTGATAAAACTCTACAATTGAACGATCCGGAAAGGCTAAGTGTTTATCATTATAAAAAGAAGATACGGATTTTCACCCAAATGAGTGAAAACACCCAACAAAAAAGGGTGCTGACCAAATTTTGATCAGCACCCTTTTGGTTATGGAAAAAAAGCAAATTCTATTTCAGCACAATCTTTTCGAACCTTTTGATAGTCCCTTGTTCAATACACATCAGGTAAATCCCTTTTGAAAGACTCGATAGGTCAATTGTTCCGGGCAATGCAATTTCCGATGCAAATACTTCTGAACCAAACCCGTTGAGTAACTTTAAAGTGACTGTTCCATCAATACCGGCGATATGGATTAGCCCGGAAGTAGGATTTGGATAGATTTTTACCTGTTGAACCTCATCCAAAGTCACTCCTGTTGCTGAAAATTTAACTGAATTTACCTCAGAAATTCCCTGTTGCTCAAACGATTCATTATTCAACAGCGGGTTATAGGTTACCTGGAGGTTGTATTGTTCTCCGGTGGATGGTCTGTAAACTTTGAAA
>JACZJL010000076.1 GCA_014860585.1 Bacteroidales bacterium
CATCCGGGTAAGTGAGTGTGCTTTGGTTGCTCAGTTCCACAATGTAGCCTTTGCCGGGATGGAGCTGCGTGAGGCTGCCGATCCATTGTCCCTGGTAATAGACCGCGAATGCATTTTGCCCGATCAGCCGGTTATCTTCGGAAGCAGCCGGTTGCAGTCCTGCCAGCGCATCGTCGATGTTTAGTCCACCCTGTGGCAGATAGCCCAGCCAGGTGTAGCCGGCGCCCAGCGATATCGGGTCGTTGGCTACAGGCTGCCCTTCGAGGGTAAAATCCTGCTGGTTGCACAACTGCATTTTGTACATCTGCGAAGACGCTATGGCGGTGAGGCTGCCTACCCAGGCGCCGTTGTAAACCACTGCAAAAGCGCTTTGACCCAAAATACGGTCTTCTTCGCAAGGTGAAAGGCCGGCAAAAAGGTCGTTCAGCGCCATGCTTCCCGGATTAAGATTGACAGAGAACCAGGTGTAACCTTCGCCAAACGTAAAGGGCAGTTCGTGTTGTCCGCACTCAAAGGGATACGGATTGCCCGGTGTGCCTACCTGCAACTGGTTTTCGAAGATCAGGCTTTCGCCGGTAGGACATTCGGCACATTCGGCCACATTCCAGATCACAAACTCCACCATTTCGCCGGAAGCCAGGTCAGAACCAACGGTGAGAAACACCAATCCGAACAGATCAGGATCGGGCGCTGCCATCCCGCGACACTCGCCGTCAACAAAAGCGCCCACAACATCATGCGGGTTGAAGGATTGCACACCTTCGATATAGAGTTTCCCGATGATCTGCATGTTGTATTGAAAATAACTGCCGGGCTGCCAATCGGGCGGACAGAAATATTCCAGCGTGGTGAAGGCTTGAGGTACCGACCATTCGCTTACTTCGTCATCGCAAACCGTCCGGACATAAAAATCGTAAGCCGTTTGATCTTCCAATCCCGTAAGAAAATAGGGCTGTTCAGCAACTCCCTCAATGAGCGTACCTTCGGTTTCAGGGTCGAATCCCTGCAGTCCCCATAAAATATCCCACTGGCTGCCGAAGTTTCCCGGCGTCCAGATCAAGTCGGCGGATTCGTAGGTAATATTCTCAGCCACAAGTTCGGTGGGAACCATGCAGGCATAAACCTGAACTTCGTTTATGATGCTGTCGGCGCAGCCTCCCGGACTTACCAGTTTTAGCTTTGCCATGTAAATTCCGGGCGCTTCGTAAAGGTGCAGAAAATCATCACCACCAACATAATCCCATGTTCCATTGCCATCCACATCCCAATAATACTCGGTAGTTTCATCGGTTTGTTGCGAAAGATTGGTAAAGGTGGTGGGGTTTCCAAATTCGGCAAAATCGGTACTGAAACCGGGGATAGGATTCTGGCAATATTCGTGTACATAGGTCAGGCTCCATACCCCTGAAAATGTGCGGAAATAAATATAATTCATCCCATTCGGGAAGTTCGTGTTTTCGATTGTGTAATCAAGGACGACAATTTTTCCGGGGGTAACATCTATGGGAATTCCATTGCCTAGGCCAGGGTCTTCGCCAATAAAATATTCAGCCCTGGTAATTCCGTTGTCAGGATTTACACCTACAAGCCTTGCATGAGTCTGGCTCCAAATCCCGGATTTCACCCGAACAAACAAAGTATGTATTCCGGGAGAGAGTGAAGTAGCGTTGGCTTCAAAATTCAATTCGACCACTTTTCCGGGCGTGATAGTTATAGGTGTGCCATTTCCAAAACCGGGGTCGGCGTTGAAGAAATATTCAGCCTGCGTAATTCCAACATCTGGATTTACACCTACAAGACGTGCATGAGACTGGCTCCAAATCCCGGATTTCACCCTTACAAACAAGGTATGGATTCCGGGAGAAAGGCCGGTAGCATTCGCATTAAAGTTTAGCGCCACAATATTTGCAGGAGTAATTGCAATGGATATTCCGTTTCCGAAACCGGGATCGTTGTCGAAGAAATACTCTGCCTGTGTTATGCCTGCCTCCGGGTTTACACCAATAAGACGGGAATAGGTTTGGCTCCAAAGCCCCGATTTTACCCGCACAAATAAGGTATGTATTCCGGCTTCAAGCCCGGTTGTGTTGGCGTTAAAATTCAGGTCAACCAGGTTTCCGGGGGTTAAAGTAACGGGTGTGCCGTTACCATAACCGGGGTCGTTATCGAAGAAATACTCCGCCCGGTAAACTGGTTGGGCGAAGCTTCCCAAAACGAACAATAGACTGATAAAGAACAATATAGCTCTCATAAGGCTATTCCTCCTGAGTTTTGGCCTTGATATGCACAGGAATCATGTTGCCGCTGCCACTTGCCGGAATTTCAGCTTCAAAAATGCGTGGAACTAACCAGGGCAGACCAGAAAGTACATATTTCACCGCCCCGCCAAATGCGCCGCAATCATCACCATTGGAACCATAGCCAAGGCCCGGCGAACCGGCCGCTAATTTCCATTTTTCGTCAGTTGAACCGACCAAAACGAAATTACTTTCCTTGTCCGAGTTCCAGATGTTTTCAGGAAAAGTAATATTGGCCGACTGGCTCATCACATTGCGTACAAATGAAGAATTGCTGTTATTCGCACTGCTAAAGTCAATACAATATTCAGCGCGGTTCACTCCGGGGTCCAAACTATAAGGCTCTCGGATGATTATGTTATTTAGTACCGATGAATTTTTGGCTGCAAGTGCATAGAAAGTGCCTGTACTGTTTAAATAAATCACATTGTTGTAAATGTTGTGGTTGCCATCCGAAGAGGTTAATGAAATTGATCCGATGATAATATTGTTGTAAATCGTACTTGAAAGAATTGAACTTCCTGATATACTTCCAACAACATAACATTGCCTTATTGTCAGTCCGGAGGGACCGTAAATACTTCCACTAACTCCACCTAAATAAGAACGCTCGATTGTAATATTGGTGCTAGCGGAGTTAAAACTTGCATTTCCAATCACCTGCACTCCAATAATTTTACTTCCAGAGCTTCCATTACTAAAAGTAATGCTTGCAATCAGCACTGGCAAAGGATTTGCATAAGTGGAGTCGTTTTCAAGCAAGAAATATCCCGGGCCAATCAATGTAAGGGATTTAGTCAGGGTAGTAGCCGCGAAATAGGAACCGTTTTCGAGATAAAGTGTATCTCCGTTTACAACTGTGTAATGCGCCACCGCCTCATTAATGCTAACGAAATGCGCATTTACCTGCGGGTTGCTGTTTACTCTCCAACTGGTTGCATTTGCGCCCAACCAGCAAAGGCTCAGAATCAAAATTGCTAAAGTTTTCATTTGTGTAAAGATTTAAATATTAATAAATTAAGATTAGTTAGTCACTGCCAGAAAACACCCTGAATCTGATTTTCAACGATTTAATTACCCCGCCCTTCCCACAGGGATCCCTTCGGGAAAAGGGAGTAAATCGTTGAAAATCATTGCTCCCGGAATTTATCCCGAGACTTCGGGAGGGATGGGGCAAACAATGATTTTCAACATTAAGAGTTTTCTGGCAGTCACTATTTAAATAATTGAATATCATTCTATTTTCGCTGTTAAAGCCTTGCGGTACGCTTGCTCAAACCTGAGTTTTTCAGATGAATCGGCGTACTTTTTATCGAATTTGCTTTTGAGGAGTTCGAACTCGTAATCCAACTCCAAAATCCTTATCCGGAATTTTTCTGTTTCTATCGGGTCTTTGGATTTAAGCATCAGGTGGATCGCTTCCATTCGGGAGCGTTGCACATGTGCCAGGCGGCTGGCATCTTGTTCAGCCCGGCCGGAGCAATTGCCGAGGGAAAAGAGAGCGATGATAAAAGCCCAAAAAACCGTGATGCAGGATTTTTTCATTTCAATTTTTTACCCTGCGAAAGTACAACGTGAGAGTAAGGGTTTCCAAATTTTCGTTGTCCTGATTTATAAATCAGGGCATGATCGGATACAGCGCTCTCTGTAGTCTTTTGAAAATGTTTGGTTTACGACTTCAGGATCAATTCTCCTGAAAGCTGACGCTGGTCAGATTTTTAATGAAAACCGAAGGGGTTACCCCCGCAAATTTCTTGAATTGCACATTGAAATTCGACCTTGAGTGAAATCCCACCATATCGGCAATGGCCTCGATGGTCATGGTTTTGTGCCTGCCAGTCACAAACAATTTCTGGGATTCCTGCACGCGCATTTGGTTGAGGAAATCGGTAAATGGCAGGTTAAAGTCGGTGTTGATGATATGCGACAGGTAGGTGGTGTTGGTGTTGAGCATATCGGCCAGGTCGTTCAGCGTCAGTTGTTTTTGGGTAAAAACTTTTTCTTTTCTGATCAGATGAGTAAGTTCTTTCAACAACCGTGATTTTTCTTCCTCATTGATCGAAAGTGAATTATTGCCCTGTGGAACCAGGTCGCACTCCTGATGCTTAATTAACTCAAGATTCTTCTCAACAAGCTTACGGTTGGATTTTACTTTCTGGATGAAAAGTGCAGTAATGACGCCTGTAGCGGCCAATAGGATCAGCAATCCGCTTCCGATCCAGTAAAGCATCAATTGGCTTTTCCTGATCCTTTCCCGATTCAACTCTTTGTCCTTCATCAATAGCTCTATTTCCTTTTGCTTTTTCTCATTTTCATAAATGGCTTCCATTTCAGCAAGCTTTTCCTGGCTTTCGGCGGTGTAAACGGAATCTTTTACAGCCACATACATTTTATGGTATTCAAGCGCTTTTTCAGGGTTCCCCAACTTTTCCTGCAATTCAGACTTACTTTTAAATATCTTTTCCAGGGTGGTTTTGGCATTTAACTCTTCGGCGCATAATTGGGCTTCATCAAAGTATTTTCCTGCAAGGTTTAGTTCGTCTTTTGCAAGGTAAATATCTCCCAGGTTTTGCAAGGTTTTGCATACAGCATCCTTACGACCAATGCTCTGGGAAATTTCAAGGGCTTCATTTTGGTAAACAATCGCCGAATCGTAATTTTTTAACTCATAAAACAATGTCCCTATGTTACTCAGTTTAACGGCCACACTGCCGGTTCGTCCCATCTTGCGGGCAATCGCAAGGGATTCATGGTACATCACCAATGCAGAATCATATTTTCCTTCATTTTGCAGGATGTTGGCAATGTTGTTCATTGCGATTTCAACACCGTCCCATTTGCCGGATTTTTGATAAATGGTAAGCGCCTGTTCAAAATAATCCCTTGCCAGCATATACTTTTCCCAATGGGAGTATAGTGAGGCGATGTTATTCAGGTCAATTGCCATCATATTCGAATCACTTTGAGTAACAGAAAGATCGTAGGCTTTTTTATAATTCTCCAGCGCCTTATCGAATTCCCCCATTTTTTTATACACCAACCCCAGGTTTGAATAGGCAGAACCCAGCTCGCTTTCATAACCAGGGATCTGGCTTAAGCCAATGGCCTGGTTGCTGAAATAGATGGCGCTGTCGTAAGACCCCATCATGTCATACACTTGCGCTATGTTCACCAGCACAGAAGGTATGTTTTCGTCGTCTTCCAGTTCGAGAAGGATTTCAAGGGCTTTCCGGTAGTTCTTCAGCGAAACTTCGTAAAGGTCAATTTCATAAGCAGCGAGGGCGGCGTCATTCAAATAGCGGGCTGATTCGAGGGGTTCGTTAAGCTGCTCATACAAACCAGCAGCCAGTTCGGCATGTTCAAGTAGTTTTTGAAAGTCTCTGGTTACCCAGGCAGCATTAACAATGTTGACGGCTGCGCGTGCTTCTTCCTGCAATTTTTTTTGTGATTTTGCCAATTTCAGAGCAATCTGTGCCAGTGAATCGGCTTCAATTGGAGCGCTTTGGGTGAGTGCTTCTGACAGATCATTCAGAACTGTCAGGTTTTTTGGGTTACTTTTTAATATGAAATAAAGACTGTCAATCCGATGTTGACCAAAAACAGTCAGGTTTAGTAAAAGTAAAACAGTTAGTTGGAAGCAGCACTTGATTTTAAAACAACTCATGATCAATGGTTCAGTCAAAAATCAAATAAAAGTGCTCAAAAGTAACAAAAATCCGATCTCAAAACACAAACCGCGAAATTTCCGTTTTTTTATCAAAAAACCCCGGGCTATCGTTCGACAAACCCGGGGATAAACCTAACTTGTAACATTCACTTATCTCAGGACGATTTTCCTGAAAATGTGTTGTCCGTTAATTTCAATTGTGATGAAGTAAACACCAGCATGGTAATCCGTCAGATCAACATAAGTCTGGCCAGCTTCTGAAGTTTCGGAAACCAACTCAACCTGCCCCCGAACATCGGTCACCGTAATTTTGGCGCCCGATTGAAGCCCGGTGATGTTCACCACTCCATCCGTAGGGTTTGGGAAAATGTTGACCAAACGACCGAAATCAGTAAACCCTTCTCCGGTTGAACTTTCAAACCCGGTGATGGCCGAGAGGCCGTTTTCGGTGAACAGGCCGTCGGATTGGGGGAGGGTTTGGTCGAATGTGGGATTCAAACCTGACAGGTTTCCAAAACCTGTCAGGTTTTTGAAGAAGATCATCTCCCCTTCAAAAAATCCATCCTTTTCTGCCGTTGTCGGATCATCCCCAAAAATAGTCAGGTGGTTGGCGTTTTCGCTGATGATGGTTACACCAAAGCAATTTCCATTTTGATCAAAAGCGCCGATGATAGTTCCAACTTCGAGGTCTTTGAGAGCTGAAGGGAGTATTGCGATGGTGTGGGTGGAGGGGGTGGGTGTGATGTTGTAACCCAACCCTGACAGGGTTTTGTCTAAACCTGACAGTCCCGCACGTGCGGGATCAAAACCTGTCAGGTTTCCGCTGCTTTTCATCCCCGTATAATCCACCACGCCGGGGGCTGTCATAAGCACATAGTAAGCCTTGCCGGGGTAAAGTGTTCCGATCGTGTTTATATTGTATTGCGGCCAGTAAACACCTGAGCCGGCAACATCTTTGGCGATTACAAACCCATTGACCGGCATAAACAGGTCGGCAGGATCAGCGCCATCGGGAGTAACGACAGGCAGCAGGCTCCAGCCGGCGTTAAGTTGCACAGCCAGAATGGTTTCATACTCACCAATGATTTCCAACAAACAGGCTGCATTGGTTTTCACTTTATAAGCTGAATGGCTTACCCAGTTGCCGATGGTGTTGATGTTTTGACCAGGATAATACATTTCGGTCATGGTTTGGGCTATGATTAGTTCATCGGCTATGGGTGCGAAAACATCTTCCATAGCTGGCTGGCCTGGGATTACATAGCTTGAAATCCCGCTCCATCCGGCTGGAAGTGATATTGGGTGTGTTGCAAATTCATCGCCCCAGAAAATGCGGTTGTAAGGATCGTTTTCAAAAGCGCTGCCGGCAAAATTTCCTGTAGCATTAATGAATGTAACACTTCCTGAATCGAAGATTTTCCTCACATTGTACTGCCCACCCCAGGTATTGGTTGGGAAAACAGCATTTTCGATAATAATATCCTGATCGTTTTCAACCGAAAGCAAGACCGATGGGCCACTCGTCCCATTCCGGAATTCGCAGTTGGTAAACGAATAATATGGACTGACAATGGCGCCGGGAGATAGATAAACACCTTGTTCGGACAGGTTTTCAAAAATGGTAAACATTGCTTCGATGTAGCCCCCGTAATGAATGCTAAAAGTATAGTGATCGCCGGGCACAGTGGTCTTTATGTGGCTCGTGGCTCCTTCGTACCCGTACAACGAAAGTTGCCCGTTAGGATAAACATTAATGGCCGAGAGATTTTTCATGCTAATAGTCGAAGAACTTGTCGCCAACCAGCCGCCATCTTCGATTTCAATGCTATTCCAACATTCGAGTTCATGGTCAAATCCAATTTCTGCAAGGCCTTCGGCCACCATAAAATTATTTTTCACTACCGACGACCAGATTGTTGCCCTGGTCGAAAAGTCGCCAGGTTTATTGATATAGACATCATAAAAGGCACTTCCATCGGTTGTTAAAATTGCGCCGTTGTAATTGCCGTAAAGCTCTACTGCTCCGCCTGTGGGATTAAACCCGGGCGATTGTGCAATAAAACTTTTTTGTGTGCGAATGGTTCCACCCGATATGGTTGAAGTAAAACTGTAAGGTGCAGTATCCTGGATTTTTATAAAGTGATCATTAAAATTGAGGATGCCATTTACCATGGTCAAAGAGGCATTGGCATTGGTTCCCCAAACACTTTCATCGAAGCCTCCCCAAACCTTAACCTCTCCTCCAGAAATCATCAGATCGCCCCGGAGGTCAACACTTTGGGTGGCATCCTGGTACAATTCAACATTACCGTCAAAAAGATGGATGAACCCGTAAATTCCATCATCGGCCAGATCGTTGGCCACAAAAGTAGCATCTCCGGCTATCCATAAACCGCCTTCGGTCCAATCGTAAACTTCACAGATAATGGTATTGTTTTGCTGTAAAAATAAGTACTCCTCCGATTTATCCAACTCCAGAATGTTGAAGTGTTCTGAAGAAGAAAACTGAGGTACATCCCCGGTAAAGATAACGCGGCTGTTTCCTTCGTCAAAAGCTGAATAGCCAATATTATTCTTCCATTCGCCCTCTATTTTTATTTTAGAATTGCCGGGAGAAAATACACCCGATTCGATGATCAGATCCTTTTTTACGTTTAGAATATTTGTGTAATAGGTATTGATGGTTGCAACGCCAGTCTGATTAAAAACCAGCGTGTGGAAATAATCAAGCACATTTGGGGAAATAATCTGGTCGGCGCCTTGCAGAACTACCCTTCCGGCTTCGCACCTGAAAACTCCATGGTTTACTATCGCCCCTTTTACATTGATGTCGTAAGATGAATTACTGAAAAATCCATTGCCACCCATCACCAGGAAATCCCCGTTTATATTTAATGGTTGATCCGACGACACGTCAAGAGTCACCTGGATTCCGGGGTCTTTCATTAGTTGCAGTTTATTAAAAGCGCTTTGGCTGCTGAATGAAAATATTGATGAAGGCGCCTGGCCTGAAAAATAAACGGCTCCATTGGTCAGATGAACCTGTGAACCCGGGTTAAAATACCAGTCACCCAAAATGTTTACAGCGCCATCGTCACCAAAAGTGGCTGTGGAGCCTTCGTGCCAGTAAAGATCTCCATAAACCCTGAATCCGGCATCGTTGTTAACATGTCCGTAAATATGAGCGTTGCTAACCCAAAGATTGTTGTCAAAAATAGCAATTTCTCCCATCACTGTAATGTTCTTGCAATTGGCTTCTGCAGAAACTGCTGGCATGTGTGGAGCTTCCTCTGGAATATAAACATCGGTTTGATAGGTTGGAACTGATAAATCGTCCCAGTTTCCGGGGTTGTGCCAGTCACTCGAAACAATTCCCGTCCACAGGCCGGGCTGTGAGGCTCTCCAGTCAATCCGGTTGTAAGGGTCCAATTCAAAAGTTGAACCTGCTCCTGGTCCGCTTGCATCCAGCATGGTCACCCGCCCCTGATCAAGTGTCTTCTTCACATTCATGCTGATGGGCACATTAGGAAACTGAACTTCTCTCAGTGTCACATTCTGACTGTTATTAATAATTAATAAAGCCCCCACAGCATAAGGAAATGTACAATGATAAAAAGCATTCTCAGGATCGATAAATCCTGATGGGGCAACGATTAAATTACCACAATTATCAAAAGTGGTAAACCTTGACGAGATGGTTCCTCCAACCCCAAAATCGTAAAACCCGGTATCTCCCCAGCGATTAACGGCAATTGGCTGGCTTTCGGTTCCTAACGACTCGAAAGTTCCACCTTCATATATACTCACCTGACAGCTCGGATAAAGGGCAAAAGCACTGTTGGGTTCGAATGATAGGGTGGCGCCATCATGAACATCTACATAATCAAGCACAACCAACATGTTTCCGGTGCTTCGATTCAGCCTGCCTTCGTTTACATCAAGCCCGCCATTCAACAGTAAACTTCCGTTCAAGGTAACTGATCCGCCCTTGCTACCTGAAGTTTGCTTATCAATGATAAGATTGTGAAGAATTCCTATGGAAGGTGTGTCCAGAGATAGAAAAACATCCCCTTCACCATACATTTCGATGGTACCGGCCTCCGGTGCAAAGTCGGTACGATGATTTACGAAAGAACCCGTTGTCCGGATTTTCCCGCCGGTAATCTGGTTTATAAATAAATATTCCGTACTGTTTACGATTTCAATGCCATAAGGATAAACATTCAGTTCGCCGCCACTCATCGTGAGTTGGGCATGGCCTTCGCCCGGCCACTGGCTTTCGATGCCGTTGATGATGTTGAAAGTACCGCCAAGAATAAACAATCTGCCAACAAGGTTTACCTGCTCGCTCAGGTTCCCAATTGTAATAGTACCTTCAGTCTGAACACTCACATCGCCGCCAATTACACCGCCAATCAGGCTGTGGGCAGTAAACGATCCATTGACTACTGAAAGTCCTCCTTCGTTCCAGTTGTAGTAGTAACAAAATATATCCGACAGGGATGAAAGTTCAATCAAACTTCCCGACCCGGCTTTTTCGATAACAAGGGTCATAAAGTTTTCGTCGTTGTAGATGCGCTGAACACTATTTGCACCATTGAACACCACTGTGGTATTGCTTTCGTTAAATGCATCAGGTCCGGCTGGGTTCGACCAGTCTCCGGCAAGATAAATGGTAACATTACCCGGGGCGAAAATACCGGAAGATATTTGCAGATTTTCGTTGACCACGAGATTACTGGTGTGGGTGGTATTAACCGAAACCGTTCCCGACTGGTTAAATTTCAGGCTGTTAAAATAATCTCCCGTATTTGGAGTAATAGTTTGGTTTACACTGCTAAAAACCAACTTTCCGGCATTTCCTTTAAAGGTTCCATTGCTTATAAAATCACCATGCAACAGGATGTCCCGATCGGTGTCAGCGATAAATTCGGCCAAAGGCCAGATTTTAAAATCACCTGATATTTCAAGGCTTTGAGTTGATAAATCGCTAAAACCTACCTGGGCTCCGCCGGTTTTCTGGATGTACAAATGATGAAAAAAGCTGTTTTCTGAGAATGATCTTATCCATTTTGAAGAGGTTCCGGCAAATATAACATTGCCATTGTTGAACTGAACCGATGATCCTTCATTAAAATTCCAGTTACCATTGCAAACCAGGGTTACATCCTGATTAATTTCGGCGGACGATCCTGAATTCCAGGAAAAATCACCCAAAACAACAAACTGGCTTCCGGGTGAAGTTACCAACAGTTCACCGTTGAAAGTAGCATTCTCGTAAACCGTAAGGTTTCCTCCGGCAAGGTTCAGGCTTCCGTTTACCGTCAGACTATTGATGTACCAGTCGCCGGCATCAATCGCCGGCATGTTGGGAGCAGTAGCCGGGATCACCACATCTGTTCCGGCTGTTGGAATGTTAGAATCATCCCAGTTGTCGGCTGTGTACCAGTTGGAGGATATAGCACCGGTCCAAAGGCCAGGCTGAGGTATAATCCAATGGATACGATTGTATGGGTCATCCTCAAAATCCTCACCCGAAAAAGCGCCAGTAGCATTAATAAAAGTTACAGACCCCTGATCCAAATATTTTATAGCATTATAAGGCGCTGAGGCAGTCGGGAAATGCGCATCCTGTATCGTCAAATCCTGATTATTATCAATTCGCATAAGGTAATGAAATCCATTTTCAAAGGTACATCTGGTGAAAGCATGATTTGGATCAACCAAACCGTCAGTTGTTACATTCACACCAGCAGAGAGATGAGAGAAATAGGCATCGGAAGCGGAAATGGTACCCCCATCCATAATCGCAAAGTTAAAATCCCCGCCATTGCAGGTTACAATTGCATTATCGGCAGGTGTTCCTTGTATTTTTATCAATCCCCCATGGCTGACCAATTCCCTCGACGGGAACATATCAAGGGTAGCGCCTTCAGTAACCCAAAGCGTTCCTCCCGCCTGAACATAAGTGTGGCGGCAGCTTAAGGCTTTTCCGGGCAACACTTTCAAAGTCCCCTGATCCACATCGGTTTCACCGGTTATGGTAATGTTTGTGGCCACGCTAATGGTGGCGCCGGATGTTTTATTAATGTTCAAATCGTAAATCGAACCATCACTCAACACCATGCCGGCATCCTCGTCGCCATACAATTCGATTACACCTGCTCCGGGTGTAAAATCAGCCCGGTGGTTGAAAAATGAACCCTCGGTTCTGATTTTTCCTCCTGAAATGTTGGTTGTGAAGGTATAGGGCGGATTATCCACAATTTCTATCCCGTAAGGATAAACATTGAGCTCTCCATCGCTCATCGTAATGGAAGCATTGCCGTTTCCTGGCCACTGGCTTTCGATGGCGGCAATAATGTTGAATGTACCGCCCGTAATGGTGATGTTTCCCTTGAGCTGTGGATTGCTGCCATAATTTCCGAGGGTAATAGAACCGCCTTCGTTTACATAAAAATTCCCTGCAATTCCGTTGTCGGAAAGACTGATAGCCGTAAAATTCCCATTTCTTGCATCCAGCGCACCGGCAGTCCAATCGTATTCGTTACACAGTACCGTTTTGCCAACCCCGCTGTTTGAGGTTCTTAATGCGCCTCCCAAAGGTTTATCCACCTCTACAATGTTAAAGGTTTCATCGCCGCAGTACTGATGATAGTTTCCACCATTGAATATTACACGGCTTCCACCTTCAACAAAGGCCGATGTTCCCACATTGTTGTCCCAGTTACCACCCACTTTGATGCTACTGCTGCCCGCGTTAAATATCCCTGAATCGAAGTGTATATCTCCTTTAATATTTACAATATTTGTTTGGGTTGTCACTATGTTGGCAGTCCCTGTCTGGCTGAAAACAAAATGGTTGAAATAGTCATTCACATTGGGTGTGATGGATTGGTTTACACCATCAAGCTTTATTGCCCCGAAGTTGCATTGCAGCGTTCCCTGGCTGGTGATGTTGCCTTTAACAATAACATCCATCGGGCTGTCGGAAACGAATGTTGATCCTGTAAAGGTGAGCAGGTAGCCATTGATTTTTAAATCCTCTGTTGACAAATCACTGAAGCCGATTTGTGCTCCGCCGGTCTTTTGGCTGCGCAGATTGAAAAATGAGCAATCAGCCGAGTAGCTACGTATCCATTTATTTACGGATCCCATAAAAAACACAGTTCCATTGGCCAGGTTTGCATTTGCTCCGGTATTGAAATTCCAGTTTCCGTAAGCATGGATTTGAGCATCGGCAGTAATGTTGGCCGCAGAGCCTGAATTCCATTCGATGTCGCCCTGAACCACCAGTTCGGCTCCGGCTGCATTCATGGCCAGTGTTCCGTTGACGGACAAATTTTGGGCTACATTGAGGTCGGCGGTAGCAATGGTGAGCACTCCGTCAATGGTGATGTTTTTACAATACGCAATGCCTGCTCCAATTATTGGCATGTAGGGCGCCGTTGCCGGGATGGTAACATCGGTAACAGCATTGGGAACATTGCCGTCGTCCCAGTTGGCCGAAGTTTGCCAGTCGGTTGAAACGGCGCCTGTCCAAAGGCCGGGCTGGGTGTAGGTCCAGTGAATGCGGTTGTATGGGTCGTTTTCAAAAGCCGAACCTGAAAAATCACCTGTCGCATCCCTGAATGTCAGAGAACCCTGATTACCCGGTTTTGAAACATTGAAACCTGTTGCGGGAGTAAGGAATTCGACATTGTGCAGGGTTAATTCCTGCGCATTTAAAACCCTGAGCATGTCGGTAGCACAATAGCGAAATTTGCAGTAATCAAAGGGATTTGCCGGATCAATTGTTCCTCCGCTTCCGATAAGTATCGGATTCACGTAATAAAATGATGCCCTGTTAGCAGCAATGGTTCCGCCATCATTGATATAGATAAAGTAATTACTTGAACCATTGCGTGAAATTACAACTTCATTCCCCTCGGTTCCAATTGCTTTAAAGAGCCCGCCGCTGTTAACATCCAGGAAATGGTCTGATAATATTTTCAACTGCGAATTCAAATCCATCCAAAGTGTACCTCCATTGTTTACAGCAATATTGTCGTTTGTTGTGAGTGTGGCATTATTTGTCTTGAGCGTTCCGCTTTCGACAGTTAAAGGGCCATTCACAGTTGCACCCTGACCAAGGAATACAGTTTCTGTTGTTTCCTTGTTGATGGTCAAACCCCACAAACTTCCAGTGTACATCAGCAAATTTGAATTCCCCGGGCCATACATTTCAACAGTTCCTGCGGTTGGGGTAAAATCGGCCCGGTGATTTTCGATGCTACCCTCGGTTCTTATTTTTCCACCGGTAATATTTGTGGTAAAAGTATAAGGAGGATTGTCAAGAATTACTATCCCGTAAGGATAAACATTCAACTCGCCACTACTCATGGTGATGGAGGCATTGCCGTTGCCCGGCCACTGGCTTTCGATGGCTGCAATAATGTTGATGGTTCCGCCATGGATGTAAAGATTGCCCTTGAGTTGCGGGTCGCTACCGTATTGTCCTAAAGTAATCGTTCCTCCATCGGTAGCATAAAAGTTGCCAGTAATTCCGTTGGTCAGACTTGGTGCTGTAAAAGAAGCATCATCCAGAACATCTAAGGCTCCTGCCATCCAGTGGTAGGTGTTGCAGAATACTTCTGCACCATAGGCAAGTCTGAAAGCACCCCCAAGTGGCTTGTTGATTTCAACAATATTAAAATTCTCATCGGTTATGCAATACTGATGATAATTTCCTCCATTGAAAACTACCCGGCTTGCACCTTCTGTAAATGCAGCCGGACCAACATTATTATCCCAGTCTCCACCAATATTGATGGTTGAAGTTCCGGCATTAAAAATCCCTGAATCAATATGGAGGTCTCCTTTCACATTCAGGATATTTGTATGGGTATTTACGATCGTTGCAGTTCCTGTCTGGCTAAAGGTAAGTGTATTGAAATAATCGTTCACATTGGGTGTGATGGACTGTGTGGTACCGTCCAGCTTCACTATCCCGAAGTTGCATTGTAAGGTTCCATTACTTGTGAGATTTCCTTTGATGATAATATCCATTTCGCTGTCGGAAACAAATTTTGATCCTGTGTAAACCTCCATAAAACCATTGATTATCAAATCCTGGATTGACGAGTCGCTGAAGCCGATTTGTGCTCCGCCGGACTTTTGGCTGCGCAGATTGAAAAATGAACAATCGGCAGAATAACTGCGAATCCATTTATTGACTGTTCCTAAAAAGAAAACCGTTCCATTGGCCAGGTTTGCATTTGCTCCGGCATTGAAATTCCAGTTTCCGTAAGCATGTATCTGGGCATTGGCAGTAATGTTGGCCGCAGAGCCTGAATTCCATTCGATGTCGCCCTGAACCACCAGTTCGGCTCCGGCTGCACTCATGGCCAGCGTTCCGTTGACGGCCAAATTTTGGGACACATTCAGATCGCCGGCGCCCATAGTGAGCGTGCCGTTAATGGTGATATTTTTACAATAAGCAATGCCAGCACCAATTATTGGCATGTAGGACACCGTTGCCGGGATGGTTACATCCGTAACGGCATTGGGAACATTGCCATCATCCCAGTTGGCAGAGGTCCACCAGTCCGTGGAAACTGCTCCGGTCCAAAGGCCGGGCTGAGTTACCGTCCAGTCAATCCGGTTGTAGGGATCGTACTCGTAAGCCGGGCCGGCATAAGCACCGGTTGCATCTTTGAAAGTAATATGCCCATGGTTGATGGTTTTTGCAACAGTGTTGGTTGGCGGTAGAGTCGGGAAATTTGCTCCCCGGATGGTTAGTTCCTGAGCGTTATTCAGTAAAATATACGTTCCCTGTCCATTGCTGAAAGTGCAATAATCAAAAGGAAATGCAGGATCAATGATGGCATTGGGTGCAAGGATAATGTTTGCGGGATATTGAAATTTGGCATATTTTGCTGAGATGGTAGCTCCATTATTTATATTAAAATAGTAATAATTAGTTGCCGAACGGGTGATGATAGCCTGGTTTGAGTTGGTTCCGATAGCTCTGAAGATTCCACCGCTGTTCACGTTCACCGACATTTCGCTTGCAATTTTCAATTGTGCGCCTTCGCCGAGACTGAAAATACCGCCATTTTCAACATACAAATGCCCGTTCATGGTGATGATTTTATTCACGTTGCTCATGGTCCCGCTTGTCACTTCAATACTTACCACAGTAAGGTTTGAGTTCACATTTACAGTGGATGAAAGCCCCTTGTTAATTTTTATATCTCTTAAAATACCGGCATACTGCTCCAGATAAACATCATTTGAGCCGTAAAGCTCTAAGACTCCTCCAACAGGGGTAAAATCGGTACGATTGCAGAAAAATCCGCCTGCCGTGCGAATGGTTCCTCCTGTAATATTTTCGGTAATGGTATTTGGCGATAAGGTTGTCAGGGTTATTCCCTGATCTTTAAAATCAAGTGTTCCGGCATTCATCGTAACCGAGGCATTTGCCCCTAAAGCCCACTGACTGGCTCCATTCCCGCCGTAAATATTAATGGTTCCGCCGTTGGTAAAGGTGAGACTACCGTTTAAGTCAACATACTGAAAAGCATCCTGGTATAAGTTGATCGTGCCTCCCGGATTCACATAAAAGCCGCCATACAAACCATTTTCATACAAATCGTCGGCAGTAAAAGTTCCTGTATTTACATCTATTGAGCCGGCAGTCCAGTCGTACTGCGCGCAAGTTACCGAACCTGAATTTAACCTGAATGAGCCACCCGATGTTTTGGCCACTTCCAGAATATTAAAGGTTTCATTGTAGCAATACTGATGGTAATTTCCTCCGTTGAAAATTACCCTGCCTGTGCCGGGGTTAAATGATCCGGCGCCTGCATTGTTGGTCCAGTCCCGTTTAGCCTGAATTGTAAGGCTGCTTGAGTTAAAAGTTCCCGAGGTAAGCACAAAATTTCCGTTAAATATAATAGTCGAAGTCAGGTTTACGGTTTGTGCCCGGCTTTCATCTGATATCACTTCACCGGTTTCGCGATCAATCCGGGGATAAGCAATGGTAGTACTTTCGCCATCTTTTGAAGCTGCTTTGTTGATTTTTACTCCATATAGCGCTGCTGTACCAACGCAAAAAAGAACGGCATCGGTGGTACCGTACATTTCAATGGTTCCGCCGGCTGGATTAAAGTCTGACCGGTAATTAATGAAGTCCTTCGCAGTTTTAATAGTGCCGCCGGTAATGTTCGAGGTGAGTGTAGTTGTTGATGCACTCACCCTGATTCCGGTTTCTGCAAAATTTAGAACACCGCCACTCATGGTAAGAGATGCATTTTGTGAAAAAGGCCAGTAGCTGTCGGTGGTACCTCCATACACATTAAAATTCCCGCCACTTATGTTGAGCGTTGTGCCATTAAGATCAACATAGCCATCGTCGTTGGTGAGGTTGATGGTCCCTGTTCCTGAGAGAGTGTATCTTCCAAAAATCCCGTTGTCCGCAAGATCTTCCGCAGTAAAAGTGCCTGCCTCTACTTTTATCCCTCCGGCAGTCCAGTCGTACTGATTACAGGTTACGGTTGTGGCTAAACTGTTGATGATCACATCGCCGTAGGCATTATTGATTTCAAGAATGCTGAAATCTTCACTGTAATTGATATACTGATCATACGACCCTTTTTCACCTTTATTGATAATAACCTGCAACACGACTTTTCCTGAGCCTTGAGTAAAATACTCCGGCCCGGCTTCATTATTCCAGTCACCGGTAACATAAAGGGTGTTGTTTTGCGGGTCAAGCGTTCCTGCCTGTATCGTCAAATCCCCCATAATTTCCAACTGGTTATTAAGGGTAACCGTTTCGCCACAGTTGATCAACAGGTTGTTCACCCTGTTATTTGTGCCGGCCATCTGCACTGATTGCGTTCCGCTGGCACGTTCAAGCCGCAAGGTTCCGGCATAGAAATTCAATCTGCCATTTGCGGTTATGTTCCCTTTTACTATTGTGTTGATATTGACACCACCGGTAAAAGTATTGTCAGCATTGATACTTACACCACTGCCAAAAGTTATCGTGGCGTTTGAGCCTGTACCAATAAATGTTGTTGCAGTGGTGGTTTTGCCAAAAGTTACCGAGCCAAACTTACTGTTTGCGCTGTAATTGTAAATATACGAACTGGCAGTGCCATTGAAGGTAACAAAACACAAACCCATGTCAACAGCGGAACCAGAGGCAAATGTCCAGTTGCCGCTCAATTCCATCCTTCCGCCATAGTAACCATTGACGGAAGCAGTTGAATTCCAGACGATGTTTGTAGCAATCAGTTTTCCGGTTTTTGTTAAACTGCCACCAATACTTAAATTTCCGTTGAAAGTGGCTGTGCCGGCAACGTTCAACTGAGCATTGGCAGTGGTGGTTCCGCTGATGGTGAGCGTTGCGCCAGCGTTTACCGTCAGGTTGTTGCACACTGGGGTTGTTGTGCCACTGATCAGCGGTTGGTTAGCCGTTACAGGAATAGTAACATTTTGAGCTGCCGTTGGCACACCGCTGGGCGACCAGTTGCCTGCTGTGTTCCAGGCTGTACTTGTAGCGCCTGTCCAGGTTTTTTGTGCATTTGCTATTGTTGCCGACAACAGCATCGTGGGAATCAAGAGAATGAAAAACTTTTTCATAAAAATACTTTTTTGTTAGGTTTATAAAATTCTGAAATCTTCGTATCCAACCAATTCTTTTTCGTGTTTGGTCAATGCTGAAATCTCGCTGCCTTCAGGCCCTTCAAGGCACCATTGCTCAAAATCAGCCAGGTGCTCCTCCTCCCCTTCTGCCTCAATGATTACTTTGTCTGGTTGCTGACTGACCTCGCCGGTTAAATGGAATTGATTTGCCCCTCTGAGGGCATAAATTCGAAAACCTGTGTTTTCAACTTTTCCCGTGATAATCATCTGAAGGTGCCTTACCATGTTTGCGTGCATTTAAATTTTTTGGTAAAAGTAGGTTGGGCTGGTAGCAATTGCCAAATAATTACAATAGACAAATAATAGACAAAAGTAAAGTAGCTGTTTATCAATGTTTTGAAATAGCAATTATCCCCCTTTCAATCCTAAATGTCAACCATAATGTCATTGTTTGTTCAACAAAAAACTCATTAGTCTCTGCCAGAAAACTATTCTTGTTGAAAATCATTGTTTACCCCAACCCTAGAGGGAGCAATGATTTTCAACGATTTACTCCCTTTAGGGTGGGGAAAATAAATCGTTGAAAATCAAATTTAGGAAGTTTTCTGGCAGAAACTCATTAGAAGCAAGAATGAAAAAAATCAAACAATCAAAAAAATGCTTTACTTTGTGATCTTAAGTTCTCTGCCAATATCTTTCTGAATTTCAAACATCTTTAAAAAACACCAGCCATGCGAATTATCTTATCGTTTTTATTGTTTCTTTTGTTTTCAACCCTAACGCAGGCGCAAACTCAAACAGTAGAGGATGATTTTGAAGGGAACGGTACTATAACCACCTGGTATGGTGATGATTGCAATATCAACACCAGCTTTCCCAATCCATATCCAGAGGGCATCAATACTTCAGCTACGGTTTTAGAATACGATGATGTCGGAGGTCAGTATGCGAATGTACGATTTCAGGTAAGCAACTCATTTGATTTATCAACCGATTATGTTTTTTCGTTGAAAGTTTACGTACCGACAGACGGAATTACCGGGAACCAAACCAATCAGGTATCTTTAAAACTACAAAACGGATCATTACCTGCACCCTGGACAACTCAAAGTGAAATCATAAAACCCATTGTTTTGGATCAATGGCAAATCGTAACTTTTGATTTTTTTAATGATAACTACATTAACTTAGACCCAAATTCTCTTCCTCCGACCCAAAGGACAGACTTTAACCGGGTAGTCATTCAGGTAAACGGAGAAAACAACAATGACTTTGTGGTAGCTTATATTGATGATGTGTATTACAACGGCACAATCGCGGAGGACCCTGAATTTGATGTACTGGTTTGGTCGGATGAGTTTGATGGCGAAGGCGCCATAGACAATTCCAAATGGCATCATCAAACGCTGTTGCCAAACGGATCGGGTTGGTACAACGGTGAAATACAGCATTACACCGACAGGGTGGATAATTCTAATGTGAGTAATGGGAATTTAAACATCATTGGCAAGAAAGAAACCTATACCAATCAGGGAGTAACCAAACAATATACTTCGGCCAGGCTAAACTCCAAATTTGCATTCCAATACGGAAAAGTGGAAGTACGTGCCAAATTACCTACAGGCGTTGGAACGTGGCCTGCAATATGGACACTGGGAAAAAATATTAACGAAGATGGCGGGTGGTGGGACCTCCAGGGATATGGCACAACGCCCTGGCCGGCTTGCGGCGAGATTGATATCATGGAACACTGGGGGAGCAATCAAAATTACATTCAAAGTGCCACCCATACTCCTTCAAGTTACGGTGGTACGGTTAACCATGGAGGACAAACAATACCCACAGCCTCAACCGAATTTCATACTTATACACTAAAGTGGTATGCCGAAAAACTGGTATTCAGTGTGGATGATGTTACACATTATACCTATGAACCGGATGAAATAAACAGCGACACATGGCCTTTTGATGCCGAGCAGTACTTATTGCTCAATTTTGCTTTCCTGCCCAATATTGCTCCCGGTTTTACAGTGGATACGCTGGAAATCGAATATGTCAGAATTTATCAAAGTGCTATTACCGGTCTTAACAAAGAGGCTGATAATCAGCAAATATTTGATTTTAAAGCCGCACCAAACCCAGCCAGCGATTACATCATCATCAGTTATTCCCTTCCTGAAAATACGGATGTCAACCTGGAGATTCGCGATCTCACCGGCCGGTTAATTCGAACACTAACCAGCGAAAAACAATCGTCAGGGCAACATCAGGAGCTGTTGAATATTCAAAACCTGTCAGCAGGTGTGTATTTCTTTACACTTAAAGCCGGGCATAACATCCTGACGAAAAAATGCATTGTCAGTAAATAGTGCTATTGCTTTTATTCTTCGGGTTTCTTTGTGCCTTTGAGCTTTAGTGGCTAACTTTTCAATTGCCACTCACAAAGTGATGCCTTTGGCAAAAGACACCAAGCCCCGAAGTATCCCCACAAAGCCACATAAAAGCTGTGGTTTACAGCTAAAAAATCACTCTTACTCGAGGAGGTAAAGCAGGTAAAGATACCGGCAATTGGCAAAATCCACATAAAGGGAAGTTGAACCGTCAGATGCAGAATTAATCAGCCTCAGGCTGCACATCAAACCTTCCTCATTTTTGCAATACCATTCGAAAACGTTGTCACCATCATCATCCACGTAATTCCCATCATCCTGCATGATGTCATAGACCTGGTTGATTTCACTGAAAATTTTGATTCTGTTCGTGGTCAGATCAATCTCAGTCAAAATATCAGTGTCTTTCCATTCCCTCCATTCCGCCCATTGATCTGTGGTTTCATTTTTTGTAGTAAAGGTTGACTTGTAGGCTTTACATCTGATCACCTGGCCAAATGAAGAAAGCATCAAGAGCAATACAAAAGAGGAGAGCAGGATTCTTTTCATTTTTTTAAGTTGTTCGTTGCCCTGAGAAATTGTTTCTGAACTGTTGGCAAAAATAGAAAAAAGGAAATAGCCTAAGCATGATGAAACAAAATTTCCCGATCTTCGTAAAAACGCGCACTTATGTTTCTGTTTAATTATTACCAAATTAGACACAATAGGACATAGCAGAAAATCTGAATAAATAGTTTGAAGTGTCATCCTACTTGATTGAAAGCATTTCGAGCTAAATCGCCTTCCCCCAAAAGTAATTCAAAATGTCACCCTTACAGGGTTTTGATGAACTATTGATGACTTGATGGTTATAATCATACCACCCTTTCAGGGTTGATCTGTGAGAAAACAATGCTGCTTCCCCTTCAGTCTGATTCTCCGACAAGCAGGATAGCAGAATCGGGATTCATTCTTCAGCATTTCAATTGTTTACAATCCCGAAGGGATGACATGATTCTAACAAGTGGATGACTGCTGGATTCGGTAACCCCGAAGGGGTGACAGTTCTCAAAACCCTGTCAGATATATCTTTAAAGTTGATCAGACATTCTTTGTGATACTCTGTGCCTTCTCTGTGTTACTCTGTGGTATAGCTCTAAATTTGACCCGGCCAAAAAAATGACCAGGCTAAATTCTTTCAGGCATTATCTCAACCCTGTATCAAAGCGTGTGTATGAACTCATCAAGGGTTATATGATTATTCAAATTCAGCTTTTTGCGCAAGCGGTAGCGCGATGTATTGACCGATTCGGGAGAGATATTCATCAGGCGGGCAATTTCTTTTGTTGTCAGGTTTAACTTTAAATAGGCACACAATTGAAGATCATTTTGTGTAAGGCCTCCGTCGGCTTTTCTCAACTTATCAAAAAACGATCTGTGTACCGATTCAAACCTTATCCTGAATTGTTCCCACTGCGTTTCCACATCGGTTTGGCGGTCAATCTCGGTGATCATCTCCCGTGCTTTCTCTGATCCTATTCCATCATCAGCCCTCTTGATCTCCTCTGCCAGCTTTTTCAGCAGTTCAAATACTTCGTTCTTATTGGCAATCAGCATTGTGGCTGAAACCAATTCATTCTTTTTCAGGTCAAGGCTTTTGGCCTGCAGTTTCTTAATTTCTTCTTCAGCAAATAATGTCTCCTCCAGATTCCTGTTCCTTTCCTCGCTGGCTTTGAGTTTCATCTGCGAAATTTCTGTCTCTTTATTAAATAGTTCACGGCTTTGACTAAGTGACTGCCGCTTAAGTCTGAACATGATGTAAAACGAGGTAGCTATAATTGCCAATACGACTGCAATCAGTGTAAGAAGACGGTTTCGCAGCAGTTGAATCCTTTCTCTGTCGCGGAGAATCTGGTTTTCCTTTTCCTTCATCTCGGTGTCGTATTTTGTTTGCAGTTCGATGATCTTGCCAGCGCTCTCTTCATTGAAGATGGAATCGTTCAACATCATGTACTTTTGGGAGTAATCAAAGGCTTTTTTCCAATCATTATTTGAACTGTAAAACTGTTGCAGATTGTCATAATTGGAAAGGATCAGCTTTTTCAATCCGAGGCCTTGTGCAATTTGAAGGCTTTCAAGGAAAAACTCCTGTGCAACCGGACTTCCCTGTATCATCCGGAGGGAGCCAAGATTATTCAACGCAACAGCCTCGCCGGGTTTATCACCTGTAAGCCTGGCTATCTTCAGTGTTGAATTGTAGTGCTGCTCTGCCAACTCCGGATTGTTCTCCTCTTTGGCAATCAACCCGAGGTTATTGTAAATCTTGATCATCCCGGCCGGGTCTGTTTTCAACTCTTCTTTGATCGTCAGCGCCTGCATAAAGTAATCTTTTGCACGTTCGTAATCCTTCTTCTCATAATGAATGATCCCGATATTGTGTAAAACGTTGGCCTCCTCCCTGCGATTTCCATCCTTCCTGTGATAATCAAGCGCTTCTTCAAGGTATTCCACTGCCTTGTCGTAATTCTTTTGCTGAGTAAGGACATTGGCCATATTCATCAGGGTAATTCCTGCAAGATTGTTGTTGCCAATCTCGTTGGCAAACCTGAGTGCCCTGTAAAAGTAATCGGATGCATCTTCGTATTTCCCTTCGATGTATCGGAGGTTCCCCAGATTGATCAGGTTATTGGCCACACCCACACTGTCTTTGCAATTTTCTCTTAGCTGGAGCGATTTGTAAAACAGCTCACCAGCAAGATTGTAGTTCTTTTGATCAATATACATCTGTGCCATGTAAGTGTAAGTCTTTGCTGCTTCGGCTGATGCACCGTCTTCAAGATAAAATTCTGCAGCAATGGAGGCATTTTTGAGAAATTCTTCCGCATTGCCTCTTTTTCGTTCGATGAGGCTGTAGTTGTAGTAACAATCGGCTTTTTTCCGGGTCAGTCCTTTGGCCTCGGCAATCCACATTATTGAATCAACAGTGAGGCGGGCTTCATCCAGCTGGTTGGATTTCACGAAGTTGGCCAAAACTTTACTCAGCCTGGCCATTTCGAGGGAATCTGATGGCTGGATATTCGCAGGACTGTCAAAAGAGACACAGGAAAGGTAAAGAGTGACGAAGAAACCTGCCAGGGCATTGTTTTTCAGGTAAGTAAATGTTGAAAGGAGATTTTTGAAAAAGTAATAATAATCATTTGACATATAGTAAATTACAGCTTTAGAAATTCTTCTCCCCCAATTCGTGCTTTTAATCCGGAACACTCCTTTCATGAGCTTCAGTGAATTTTTTCCTATTTTTTTGAGGTCAAAAATATAGCAAACAATGATACAGACTCAATCTGAGACAAAATATATTTTACACCCGATCTTCCGTGTTTCTTTTGTGCTGGATCATAGATACATGTCAGCGCCGAAAAGCATGATGGGTTTACAAAATTTATAACCGTTCTAATTAGCTCTTTTAATGCTGAATATCAGATTTATCACTCAGTTTCTTCTTATTCATCATTTTGAAAATTAGCGATTAAGCCTTTTGAAATGCAAAGTATTGATTAGTTTTGTAGGGTTAGA
>JACZJL010000077.1 GCA_014860585.1 Bacteroidales bacterium
AAACATCCTCATTAGTAAGGCAAAGCTGATCAATGATTCGCTTTCCGTTCATGAAGGCAAAATATTCGGGATTTGATCGGAAATACTGCTGCCAAGGAACGAGCCGGTGAAATGTGTGAACGTAGTAACCCTCTGCAAACATATCGCTGATCGTGTGCAGCCGATTAAAGTCTTTGTAATTAGGGTCATTCGTAAAACTGCCATGAACATTCCGATAAGTGTTTGGCGACGAATCATTGATATTTATTGCAGGCAGAACAATGTCGCCGACCTCAGGGATGACGACATACTGAGGGCTGAAATAACGCACACCGAAATATGTCCCGAGGAGTTCGCTAACACCGTAGATACACCCTTTGTTTTGTCCACCTTTTATGACTAAATTACTGCCCTGCGTTGTCATCGAAAAGCCATCACCAGTCGTAACTTCATCACTTTTTGAGATAAAGATGCAATTTTCCGGGTTCGGTTCATTGGCGTCAACTACAGGAAAAGTGCAGCCGGAAATGAGCAGTAAATGTTCTTTCAAAAAATCCGCAGCTCTGATCTCCTCAGTTGAGGCATTTTCGGGAATGATAATGCTGTACGTTGTTTTCCTGTTTTTGAGGAGGGTTAGAGAGCCGGATTCGTTGTCGGTACATGAAATTGCGACCAAAGCCAGCGCGGAAAACAGAATCAATTTTTTAGGCATAATTTGATGAATTGGAGTGCAATCACAAAAAAGAAATGCGAACATACGAATAAAAATTGTTTATAGGGAATAGCAAGTTTTTATTGCACGGATTAGTTAGTCTCCGCCAGAAAACATCCTGAAATAGACTTTTGAGACAGCCTCCTGTTCACATAAAACTCATTCCCGAAGGGATTAAACCTGCTATAATCAGCCAAAACTCCAAAAGAATAGTGGTTACGCCATCAATCAACATTTCACCGAACTGGTGGCATGTGAGGTGACGATGGAGGGGGTGTTTTAGAGGGAATTTATTTTTGAATTGAATAGATATCTTTCATCTTTTCAATCCTTCTATTTCCAAAAAGCTCTGACATCGATGTTATACCGGTGGTCAGGTTGGTAATCCCGGCATAACTGTCGGAATAATACAGGCCACTGGAATTCTCCATAAATGTTTTGTACTCAGCATGCAATTCGATTATTTCACCTGTACCTGTGCGATAAAGTTTAAAACTTATTGATTCGCCTACAGCAAATCCGTCAGCTTCGATGGTTGTCAGGTCGTCACCGAAAAGGACCAGCGAATGGTTTTTAACGTTATTTGTAACTTCCGTCATTCCACATACAACACCGCTCTGGTTGAAAGCGGATATGATATCACCATTTTCAAAATCTTTTAAAGCTTCTGCAAAAATTACGATGCTCTCGCTTGAAGGGGTCATATTAACTTCACCCCAGGGTGTGTTTAATGTACTTTGCCTTGAGGCGGATGTAGCTTTAAACTCCATGGTGCAGTCAGGGAAGGTCAGTGTAAACTCATTATTTGTTTTGATTTTGTAAGCTTTTCCCGGAACCAGGGTTTGCAGTGAGTAAATGCCCATGGCCGGTCAGTTAACCTGAGTGCCAACCAAGTCCTGCACAAAAACAATATCATCCTGGTGGCCATCAAACAGGGCAATGGCATCCACATCACATGCCGAAGGAACGGGCAGGTACGACCAACCGGCAGGAACATTAATGGTTAGATCTGCCGTTGAATTTCCTACTATATCAGAAGTTGCATTGTCTGAAAACTTCATGGCATAGCCCGAAGCATTGTTCCAGTTCCCAATGGTATTGATTTGCTCAGCCGGCCAGTAAGCCTGGGTCAGGTTGCGCATGATGATCAGGTCGTTGACAACGGGGGAGAGGATGTACTCCACAACCGGATTAGCAGGCACAACGTAAGCCGATACTCCGTTCCAACCGGTTACCATATCAAATGAATGTAAATACCCATTGCTGAGGCCTGTAAGTGCTGATGAACCCTGGTTAACAAAGAATCCCTGGTTTGGAAATCCCGGATCGTAAGTGGCTACAGCCGCTTCTTCCAATTGATCAGCACATCTGTACATCTTCCAGATAAATTCTTCACCCGTATCAAAGCCCTGTTTTCCGGGAGCAAAGGGATTGTCGCCGTAAGCCAGGATATCCACCCCGGCACTGTTCCACATGGTTGCACCTCCGCAGGTTTCTTCATTATCTTCATTCAGGAAAAATACGCCTATCCAGTCGCCATCCATCAATGCTTCACCATCGATATTCGGGTTGGCAGATGCTGGGATGGTGATGGTATGAACGGCATTGGTTACCTGAAATGTCCATGGGTAACATGTCTCGAGAACCACCTCAATCAAATGGCTGGTCAGTATAAGATCTGTTGCCAGCGAATTGGTAACTTCCAGGTAATAAAAACCCTCGTCATCAATACCCGCATTCTCAAACATCAGGGTATTGGTATTTTGCCCGGGCATGGCAACACTGTCTTTGTACCACTGGTAAGCGTTATTTTCGCCGGATACCTCGAGTGTATATTCAAAATCCTGGCCTTCGACAACCTCAACAAGTTTGTCGTTTCCGAATAACCTCTGAGGAGCATACCAGTAATCGTAAAGGACGTTACCTACGAATGGCTCTATGCTGCCAAACTGAAGATTATTTCCTGCAATCCAAAGTGCGTCGTATTCATTATCGTACATGGTATCCGGAAGCTCAGTTATATAGTTGCCCGCTAATGCCAGGGTGTCGGCCCCCAGATTACCAATGCTCTCGGGCACTTCAGTAAGTAAATTATTCATTGCCCCAAAAATTTCAATCAAAGGAAAATTACCGATAGTACCCGGCAACTCGCTTATCTGGTTTCCACTTACCTCAAAAAAGTACAATGTTGAAAGGTTGTCAATATCCTCAGGAAGTGATGTCAGTAAATTATAGCTCAGATATAGTGTGTGAATTGATTCCAGGTCTGCAAATGATGCCGGTAATGTACTAATGTTGTTTCCGTCGAGCCTCATAAATACCAAGCTGTCAAGATTTCCAAATGCATCAGGGAGCGCTTCCAGCTGGTTATAGCGGCCCCAGATCACCTCAAGGTTTTCAAGGTCTGAAAACGATTCCGGGAGAAATGTTAACTGGTTTTCCTCCATCCTCAGTGATTCCAGGTTATCAAGGTCCCCGAAGTTTACCGGTAAATGAGTAACCTGGTTATAGTCCATGTTCAGGTGCCACAGGCTTTGCAGGTTAGTAAAACTATCAGGAAGTTCGGTGAGGTTATTGCCCCAGATAAAGAGTGTTTCGAGAGAAGTAAGATTTCCGGAGTTATCCGGGAGGCTATTCAGTCCGGCATCGCCCAGCGCACACCACTCCAAACTTTCCAGGTTACAGAAAGAATCGGGTAGCGTACCAAGTGGAAGTTCCATTAGTCCCAAATGTATTTGTTTAAGGTTAACTAAATTTCCAATGGCTACAGGAACAGAAGGTATTTGGGTCCATCCAAGCCATAACTCTTCAAGCAGTGTGAGATCACCTATTGTTTCCGGGATTGAGGTAATATTATTTGATTCCAGATGCAATTTAATAAGGGCAGTTAAATCGCCAATTGATTCAGGAATATCACCGGTTAGCCCCCTGGATTGCAGCCATAGTTGTGTTACACGTGTACCGGTAGTAACTACACCATGTCATTCATTTACAGGGCCTACCAGCCAGTTGTCGGTAATGATCCAGTTTGGGCCGTTGCACTGGTTATAGATATCTACCAGTGCCATCGAATCTGCATACACAATCACAGGTTGATTGATAATCACCTCAACAGTGTTGGATGGATCGGATTCGCCATCATCGTAAACGGCAGTAACATGGTAGTCATAAGTTCCATTCTACGGGTTTTCATCCACATAGGATGTACTTCTCCAGGTATCCTGGTTGATTTTAACGTCATCGCGGTAAACATTGTAACCCAGTAAGGTTTCCCTGTTTTTTAGGTCTGAAGTTTCAATAAAAGCCTGCAGGTTCCAGTTCAGGCTGAAATCATGGTACCAGTTCCCGAAAAGCTTATACATATTGCCATAGCCATCTATCCCCGGCCCTGAATCAGTTCCCATAACCGGTCCGGGTTCCGGCATATCAATATCCAGGGCAATCCATAATTCAGTAGAAGCATCGATACTGTAGGGGGTGGTTAGATCAACTTCATGCCATGTATTTATACTGTAGCCGGTAACATTCTGGCTGTATACTTCGGTGGCCTCTGGTCCGGTCAATATTTTAAGTTTGATGGAAAGCGATGACAGCTTTAAACATTACGATTTGATCCATTTCAAAAATGGCTACCACAAGGATGCGCCAACAATGTTGGTTGAGTATAAAGGCATCAAAATTATTAACAATTATGGTGATAGGTATTTCGAGATTGAATTGGGCAGGATTATTGAAAGGCCACAATTAAATGATTAACAAGAAACAATTCAATAATTAAATCAAAAAAGCCCCACAATTTCTCGCAGGGCATTTAACTAATTAAAACCTATTTACCATTTATTCTATTACCAACTTCACAGTTTCATTTAAAGATGGTGCACTTAATCTGACGATGTAAATACCTTTTTGCAGATTCGAGACATTCAGCACTGAATTGCCCTGTGTGATTGTTTCTTCCATTACAATACGGCCCTGGGCGTGGAAAATTGAGACGTTTACGGTATTATCTGTTGCAGTTTCAAACTCAATGCTTATCACATTCTTTGCGGGATTTGGGAAAATGCGAACCTGCTGTTGCATATTTTCATCTATCCCGGTACAATCGTTAACTGTCATAAAATCTTCCATAAGCAAAGTATCGGAATTCGTTCCATCAGAGATTACCAGCCTGACATCAAACACTCCTGCTATTTCATAATAAATGGTTGGATTCTGCTCATCAGATGTTTCGGGGTTGCCACCTTCGAAATACCAATCCCAGCTCACAGCATTCGTAGTTGACTGGTCAGTAAACATTACATATTCTTCCTGGCAAATTATGGTATCGCTGGCGCTGAAACCAGCATACAATGGCGTAAAATCATTCAGATACCTCACAAGTGCAATATTATTGCCTTGCGTCGTAGTTAAACCCGAAGACATACCTGCAAGTACAATTTTACCATCAGCCTGAAGTTTTACCGAAAAGGCAGCGTCGGAATCAACGCGGATTTCAGTCTCAACATGGCCGGTGGAGTTCAGCGATGTGTCGATGTTTCCATCCGGCAGGTAACGTAGCAGGAGAAATTCTTTAGAACCACCTACACCGGGCGACCCTGTATTGCCACACAAATAAATTTTTTGGTCGCTGCCAAAATAAAGGTCAAATGCGTTATCTATAATATTCAGGTTGAACAATGCAAGGCCATCAGTAGCAAATGATGGATCGAAAATGCCGTTGGCGTCAAGTTTAGCCAGGAAAATATCATTGTCAACTTCCTGTATCCACCCGGTGATGTAGATAAAATCATCTTTTACTTCAACATCATTCATATAAGAAAAACTGTCGACCCAGTCCGGAATAAGAATCCCATTGTTACCGAATTCGGTGACCGGACTGCCATTTTCATGCAACATGACCATGGCAGCAATTTCAACCCATACAGGATCGCTTTGGTATGAATAGCCTGCTCCAACGATGTTACCGTTACTCATTACGTCGATCCCCTTAATGTTCTCAGATTGGGTAGATGAATTTACCGTCGAATAGCCGTTCATACCAAAAGTGTCATCAATGGTTCCATCAGGATTAATTCTGACAAACATCATCTGGGCCCCGGTACCATAGCCTGTAGTTCCTCCCATCACAATCTTACCATCATTCTGAATGGCCATGCAGTAACCTTCGTCATTGTTATTTGCATGTGCACTGATAAATGATCCATTCATTCCAAAGTCAACATCCGGACTGCCATCGGGATTGAACTTTGCCACAAAAAACTCAGAATTTGAAGCCGTTACATATGCCGTTCCGCATACCAGTATTTTGTTATCGGGTAAAATCTCCACTTTATAAGCATAGGTGTCTTCTCCCAGGTCGAAAGTGACCATGCCGTTGTTTCCCCAGCTTTCAACGACGCTACCGTTGTCAGCTAACTTCAACAAAAAGCCATCAGTGGTTCCCCAATCTCCAACATTTATGGTTCCGCATGATAAGCTTGTTGCATCTTCTAAAATTGCTATGTCCCAGATTGTCTCGTGCAAATCTCCTGACAGGTCGTACATTACAATCCCATCTTCACCAAACGAAACATCCAATTGTCCGGCTTGTGCATGTGCATTTTGTTTAAGCACAAGCAGTATCGTAACTGCCAATACTAAAAAAAGTGTCTTTTTCATCTGTTTAAAATTATTTATTGAATTACAAGTTTCTCTATCCGGGTAAAGTTTGTCGCAGAAAATTTCACGGTATAAATGCCGTTTTCGAAGTTTCTGACATTGATAGTAGTGCTGCTGTTGGATATCTGCCTGTGTTGTACAAGCCCTCCCTGCATATTGTAAATCTCAACAGTTATCTGCCCCTGTATGCCATTGCCAAAATGGATATGTATCTGATTGCTGGCAGGGTTGGGGTAGAAGTTGAGTTGAGCATCATCCATGTTACCAACAGATGAAACCAGCAAACTTAATTTCTGTATTCCGGCCAATGTATTGCTGCGGAAATAACCATCATAGTTTTCCATATTCCAGTCATATTCCACGCTAAGTTCAAATGTTTCGCCCGTAGCCTGTTTGTATAATTTAAACTGAACGGTTTCCTCATTTTGCAAGCCTTCAATTTCACTGGTGAGCGGATCGTCACCAAACAAAATCAAAGCATTGTTTTGGCTGTTACCCGTAATTTCCAACATCCCACAAAGATCACCGGCCTGGTTAAAGGCGGCTATAATATCACCCTTTAGGAAATTCCTGATTGCATCATTATAAACCAGCACAGTTTCAGTTGATGGCGTCATTTTCAGCTCACTCCAAGGCGAACTTAAGGTATTAGTCCGCAAAGGAGAGGTCGTTTGCCTGTTTTCACATTCAGGGAAAGTGAGTTGTATTTCATTAGTGGTTTTGATCTTGTATGCTGTGCCTGGAACCAAATATTCGAGGGTGTAAACGCCCAGCGCCGGCCAAAAGACTTGTGTACCGATCAAATCCTGAATGATAACCACATCATCCAACCAGGGCCCAAACAAGGCAGCCACATCAACATCACATTCCGAAGGGACGGGAAGGTACGACCAGCCGGCAGGTACAGTGATAGTTTGATCAGCCATGGTACTTCCCGCTATATCAAATGTAGCATCACCTGAAAACTTCATGGCATACCCGGAATTATTGTCCCAGTTGCCTATTGTGTTGATGCCTTCTGTCGGCCAATAAACCTGGGTAAGGTTGCGCATCAGGATAAGGTTGTTGACAATGGGGGAGAGGATATCTTCTACTGCAGGATTATCCGGAACAATATAACTTGATGCACTGTTCCACCCGGTGACCATATCAAATGATTGTATATAGCCATTGCTAAGGCTTGTCAGTGCAGATGAGCCCTGGTTGGCAAAGTATCCCTCGTTTGGATAGCCGGGATCGTAGGTGGCAACTGCCGTTTCTTCCAATTGATCTGCGCATCTGTACATCTTCCAGATAAATGCTTCGCCATCATCAAAGCCCTGTTTTCCCGGGGCAAAGGGATTGTCGCCATAAGCAAGTACTTCAACACCTGCACTATTCCACATTGTTGCACCTCCACATGTTTCTACGCTTTCCTCATTCAGGAAAAACACACCAATCCAATCGCCATCCATCAGAGGTTCACCACCGATGTTTGGATTGGCTGATGCCGGGATGGCGATGGTATGAACGGCACTCTGCGCCTGAAATGTCCAGGGATTACAGGTCCCGATAACCACCTCGATCAAATGGCTGGTCAGGATAAGCTCTGTTGCCAGCGAATTAGTAACTTCCAGGTAATAAAATCCCTCGTCTTCAATGTTCACATTTTCAAGCAACAGTGTATTGGTATTTTGCCCGGACATGGCAACACTGTCTCTATACCACTGGTAAGCGTTATTTTCTCCGGAAACCTCAAGGGTATATTCCATATCCTGGCCCTCGATAACCTCAACAAGCGTATCGTTTCCAATTAAACCCTGGGGAGCGTAGGCAAAATTATAGAGAACCTGGCCAACAAATGGTTCGATACTTCCAAATTGCAATTGGTTTTCATATAACAACAGCATATCAAATGCATTGTCGAACATTGTTGCCGGTAATTCATTGATCAGGTTATTGTTAAGATACAGTGAGTCAGCTTCAAGATTTCCAAAACTGTCAGGTAGTGTCGAAATATAATTATGTGCCAAGCCCAATATTTCAAGCGCGCCTAATGTAGCCAGGGATTCAGGTACGGCTGCGATGTTGTTGCCAATCAATCCCAACACTTCAAGGGTAGATAAGCTACCAATATCCTCGGGGATGTAAGCGATTTCGTTGTTGTCGAAGAGTAATTCCCTGATACTGGCAAGATCAGTAATAGATGCAGGAAATTCAGTGATCACATTGGAACTCAGGTTAATAAATATAAGACTATCAAGATTTCCAAATGCTTCTGGCAAAGCTTCTATCTGGTTATTCCTGCCCCAAACAATCTCCAGGTTTTCCAGATCGGAAAACGATTCAGGAAGTGCAGTTAATAGGTTACCCTCCATTCTCAGTGATTCCAGGTTATCCAGGTCTCCAAAATTATCGGGTAAGTGAGTAATGGGGTTATAGTCCATGTTCAGGTGCCACAGGCTTTGGAGGTTTCCAAAACTTTCAGGAAGTTCAGTGAGCATATTCTCCCAGATAAATAGTGTTTCCAGGGACGACAGATTACCAAAACATGAAGGAAGGGAAGTCAGTGCATTACCACCCAGGGCCAGCCACTCAAGGCTTTCAAGGTTACAAAATGAATCCGGTAAACTTGTGAGTGGATTATTCATCAAACCCAAATGAAGTTCGTTAAGATTAGTTAGGTTTCCTATCGATTCAGGCACTGAAGTAATATCTGTCCAACCTAACCATAACATTTCAAGGCTACTCAAATCGCCTATGGTTTCGGGAATTGAAGTAATCGGATTCGAAGAGAGAACCATATTTTTCAGGGCTGTCAAATCTCCAATTGATTCAGGTATAGCTCCCGTTATTCCTTTTGATTGCAACCACAACTGGGTTACTCTGGTGCCGGTAGTGACAACGCCGGCCCATTCATTCACCGGACCTTCGAGCCATAAGGTATTTATCAGCCAGTTGGGTCCATCGCAGTTATTGTACAAATCCACCAGTGCCATCGAATCAGCGTAAGCAATCACAGGTTGGTTTACTTGTACTTCAATCATATTCGAAGGGTCTGATACTCCATCATCGTAAACAGCTTTAACATAATAATCATAGGTGCCGTTGAGCAAATTCTCGTCCACATAAGATGTACTGGTCCAGGTTTCCTGGTTCAATTTTACTTCATCACGATATATATCGTAACCTAAGAGT
Organism: Bacteroidales bacterium; assembly: GCA_014860585.1. Taxonomy (NCBI): domain Bacteria; kingdom Pseudomonadati; phylum Bacteroidota; class Bacteroidia; order Bacteroidales; species Bacteroidales bacterium. Next base: position 9,527 of record JACZJL010000077.1, read on the forward strand.
GATTCCCTGGTTTTTGAGTCCGCGCTTTCAACCAATGCCTGGAGGTTCCAGTTCAGGCTGAAATCATGCCACCAAATCCCATTTTGATAATACATATTTCCATAGCCATCAATTCCTGGTCCACCATCTGTCCCTATTGCCTGTCCGGGAACCGGCATGTTGATTTCCAGTCCTATCCAGAGTTGTGTGGATGCATCAATGGTGAAAGGAGTTGTTAAAGTAATTTCAGTCCAGTTGTTCACATTGAAACTTGCCACATTCTGGCTGTAAACCTCTGTAGCATTAGGTCCTGTAAGCACTTTAAGCTTGACGGTTGGCAAGGGGTTGGCAACCCAAAAACGGAACTTGGTAATTTCCCAGCCATCGTATGCAGTAATATGTGCCGGGTCGTACTTGGCTGCATATATCGTAGTAACAGGCATAATAAAATTCCCGAATGAATCTTCATTTTCGCCACTATCCCAGTGCAGGTAAGTGGAACTGCCGGTGGACGGAGCCGTCCAAAATAAATTCACATCGTTTTCATCTTCTATCGTTGCAAACAGATCGGTAGGGGGATTGAGAACCCTTGTATGATTTGGGTCTTGTCCGAAAGTTTTAAATACGATCAGGAATAAGCCGATAATAATCAGCAATCCGATAACTAAGGTTTTGAAGTTAAACTTTTTCATTTGTGTTGTGTGTTTAATGATTAATTCGAAATAAATTGAAACAAAAGTAGGGCAGGTGTTCGCGAAAGCAGGCTCAGTGTACCTGATGAGACGTCTTAATGGGTAATGGTGGCTTCAATGCGTACATGCACCGGACAAAAATGCTTTTAGAATAATGCTTGCTGGTGTGAATTTTTGGTATCCGGTTAAAAAATATAGATATCTCATCGCCAGCCGACGGAAAGGAATCTCTACAAATATTTTTTCAGTTTTATGTTTTTTACCGGACAAGAGTGGTTTGAATTTATTAAAAATTACAAATTAGTAGTCCAATATTCAACAGCATTATTAAATTTGTGGATTTTTTAGGCTTAACCTATGAGTGAATTTGTTCAATTTATATTTTATGCCGGAGCGTTCCAGGGTTTGTTGTTGTCGGTGTTTTTGTTTTCAATAAGAACAAATAAAATATCCAACAGGCTACTCGGCCTATTAACCCTTTGCTGGGGAATTGTATTACTGGCTTTTGCTTTGCAGGAAAAGGGTTTGTATCAAAAGTATATTCATCTTGTCTATGTATTTGATCAGCTCATTTTTTTATTTTTCCCATTACTATATTTGCAGGTAAAATATTTGCTGACAAGTCATAAATCCTTTGAAAAAACGGATTTACTACATTTTACGCCTTTTTTGGTGAGCATTGTACTATATATTGATTTTTTTGTCAGGTCTGCCGCTGAGAAAGTTGAGCTATTGAACAATCCTACTTCTTATTACAAGGTGCTTGAGATCATTTTACATGAAGTCATTTCATTACAGGGAATTATCTATTCTATCCTGGCTATTTTGCTGATCAGCAAGTACCAGGCTAAAATAAAAGACTATGTGTCTTCGGCACAAAAAAGTATTATTAAAATTCTCTATATTGGTATTTCACTGAACCTGCTCTCCTGGACCATGGGTATCATCGATGTACACCTCAGGTACTTCAATATCGAACTGGGGATTGACCTGTTTGCTGTTACCTATTTAATCCTGGTGTTGGTCATTTATGCCATCAGCTATGCTGCATTGAAAAGTCCTGAGATTTTCAAACTGGAATTAAGCTCAGAAAAAAGTCATTCATTGGATTTCAGAAGCCTGGTCAGGGGATCAAAGGAATCTGGGAAAACTAAATTATCTCAAGCATCAGATGAAACAATCTCCGGGCAATCAACAGCTTTTGACCCTGGTTTGAAAAAACTGAATCAGCAGTTAATCGACTTTATGGAAAAACAAAAGCCCTATCTCAATCCGGAACTTAGTTTACCGGCATTGGCCCAGGAACTAGACCAGCCCAGGAATCAATTATCAAGTGTGATAAACCAGGTCCATCAAAAAAACTTTTACGAATTTGTGAATGAGTATCGTGTTGATGAGGTCAAGCAATTAATGACTGATCCTGCAAACAAACATTTAAAACTCATTAGCCTGGCTTATGATGCCGGTTTTAACTCCAAGGCAAGTTTTAACAGGATTTTCAAACAGATGACTAATCTGACCCCTTCACAATATGTTTCTGAGCAAAAGTCTGTTTGACCTTTTGTACCAGCCCATTGAATAGTTTTTTCCCATTTCTCAGTATTCCCTTCATTAAATTCTTAAACCACAGTAAATCAATTGATAAATACTGTTAGTGACTTCACGCAAGGTCTCAATTTATCGAATGAGACCTATAGTTCATGTCTCAAAAGCTTATGTGAGACCATCAGGTATTATCTTTACTATAGTTTCGCCAAAAGAGTATAAAAACTCTTCTGTTCTTTTTCGAGAAAATCTATTCAAGTATTAATATAATTCAAATTTCTATTCACTTAAATTTATCAAAATGAAAAGAGTAAGTTTACTATTATTGTTTGCCCTTGCCTTCTCAGGCATTGTTTTCGGGCAATTAGGAACGGCCAGTGTAACCTATACCGACGGTGACATTGAAACCGACAAGAACTTTACCTGGTACGATGGATCACAATCCTCCAACTGTCCGGGCCAAATGACTGTGAACATTCCCGTGGATGCAATAATTCTGCAGACTGATGTATCATACGATATGACATCGGATGAAAATTCAGCCGTTTACAGACAGCGTTCACATTTTCGTTGTGTATCGCCAGGTGGAACCAGTGAAGCCTCACTGACAAACGGCCCATCCATCTATGTTCCGGGGACAGCATCTTATTCCAGGACCGTTGACATCGCAAATGGTGTTGTGGGCGGTGGAGATATTATGTTTGAACTGCACGCCGGTGCAACATACTATAAGAATTATTGCAGTACTGATTCAGTAAAGGTTGATAACAATACCTGGACCGTTACTGTTACCTATATCCCTGCAGGTTTTCCTGCACAGGCGCTCAATCCTGATCCTGTTCATGGTAGACTGTATGTAGGTTTGGATGACGATTTGACCTGGGACTTTGGCGCAAACACCGAAACTTTTGATGTTTATTTCGGAACTGATAATCCACCTACCACCAAACTTGTTGACAATGAAGTAGCAGGTGCTAGTGGAACATTCGATCCGGGAACAATGGACGAAACCACAACTTATTACTGGCAGGTTGTTTCAAGGAATGCCAATGGTTACACTGATGGCCCGGTATGGAGCTTTACTACTGTTTGCGGAGCTTTTGTAACTCCGTTAACCGAAGATTTCGAAAGTGTTACTATACCTGAACTACCCTACTGCTGGACCAGCATTGTTAATTCAACATCCTCATGGGCTACTGTTGAATCAGCAAATTACTACGGAGTAAATGGCTCACAATGCCTGAAATTATATAATGAGAGTGATATCAGTGCAACCCTTATTTTTGTTTCGCCTCAGATTGACCTGGGTGCAGGATCGCTTGCCGACAAGATGGTTCACTTTAGCATGATGGGTTTCAGTTATCCAAGTATTGTTGTCGGAACAATGTCGGACCCAAATGATGAAACAACATTTACAGCCTATAAGTCATTTCTGGTTTGGGATTATCTTACCGAACATGATGTTTATTTAAATGATTACACCGGTACCGACTCATATGTCGCATTTAAGCTAAGTACTTTTAGCTCCTACCAGGAAGCCTACCTGGATGAAATTACCATAGATGAGTTGCCCTCATGTATTAAGCCAACTGACTTGTTTGCCGATAACCTCACAACTAGTTCAGCCTGGTTAAACTGGACAGACTTAAATGGCGCATCTGCCTGGAATATCGAATTCGGCCCTGCCGGATTTACACCCACCGGAACCCCAACCGTTTCAGGTGTGAGTAACCCACATGAAATTACCGGACTCACTTCAGCTACTGAATACGACTTTTACGTACAAGCAGATTGTGGGGGAGGGGATGTGAGCGCCTGGACAGGCCCTGCAACTTTCCTTACACCATGCGATTATTACACAACTCCGCTAATGGAGAACTTTGACGCAAGCTTTGATTTGCCTTTATGCTGGTCGAGCATTGTACAAACTGGCGATGGCTGGACTTTAAACGGTGTTCAAAGCTTTAATGCCCACAGTGATTTCAATTGTTTCCATATGGACAATGGCTGGGATCAGAATTCGACCTTGATATTGGCTTTACCGCCATTCACCGATTTATCTGATAAAAGAATACGTTTCTGGGCCAAAAATGCTCTGGGAGATTATGACCTGGAAATTGGAACAATGAGCAATCCCAACGATCAAAACACCTTTGTTCTATTATCTTCAGTTACCACTTCAACTTCCTACCAGGAATTTGATGTTTGGTTGAATGGATATGTTGGTACTGATGAATACATCGCAATAAAGCACGGCAATGGTTCAGCTTACCTCGGGATGTATATTGATGATGTGAGTGTTGACCTTCTGCCATCATGTTTACCTCCAACCAACACATTTGTTGATAACATCACCACAGTTGATGCTTTATTCCATTGGACAGAAAGTGGCATGTCCACTAACTGGATCATCGAAGTAGGCGCAGTTGGGTTTACCCCGGGTTCAGGTTCATATTTAAACCAATACTTGCAAAGCGACCTCAATGGTGGCGAGCAAATGATTACCCTCGAAGGACTTACAGCTGCCACCACTTACGATGTGTATGTCCAGGCTGATTGCGGAGATGATGAACTGAGTGATTGGAGTGGTCCGGTAAGATTTATAACCCAGTTTCCAAATCTAACCATCCCGGTATATGAAGATTTTGAAAGCGGGATGGGTATTACCGGCAATGACCCCTCCAACAATCAGGATTGGGACATTACAACAGAATTTTCGGTAAGCGGGGCGCAATCGGTTCACAATGCCTACAATGTGTCATCAGATAACAGCCTATTCATACTCGGAAATTTTGATTTTACAGCTAAAACCGACATCATGCTTTCGTTCTGGCATATTGCAAAAACAGCTGGCAACGGAGACCATTGCTATGTTGAAATCTCCACTGATGGAGGACAGACATTTGACCAACTTCCTGAATCAACATACTATGGAGCAGGTTTTTATCGCGAAGAGGGCTTGTACAGCAATCCCGAAGGTCCTTGTTTCGACGAGCTTTCATACGCTGAATGGTCATCAGGACCTACAGTTGAAAATACCTGGTGGAAACAAGAATATTTTGATTTATCAGACTACAACGCATTTGATAATGTTCAACTCAGGTTCCGCCTGGTCTCTGATGATTGGGGCTTCCAGGACGGATGGTTCATTGATGACATTGCACTCGAAGCGCTTGGAACACCGGCTTTCAATGTTGATCCTTTAGCCATAGATGAAGAAGTAACTGTTGCCGCTCCCGTGGCCAATGTTGATTTAAACCTTGGAAATACCGGAACTTTCCCCGCGAATTATACTGTACAAGTGGTTTATGACGAAACTGAACTATTGAACGAGAACTTTAATTCAGGAATACCAGGCGACTGGACAGTGGTTTCAAATGGTACAAGTGAGGTTACCTGGGCTGAAAAAGCAGATATTTGGGGCAAAAGCTTTGATGGGACTCCATTTGTTTGGGCTGATGGTAACCAGGGTTATGCACCGGTTGAATTAACCATGGACGATGACTTGATAAGCCCTGTTGTTGACGCCTCAGCCTATGCAACAGGAACATTACTTTTAGAATTTGATCAGGTGTTTGATGCAAACTGGCAAGCCGGAGATACTGCAAGAGTTTATGTTTTCGATGGCACAGATTGGATGATGATTTATGAATCATGGACTGATGATGGCTCATTTTATGGAAATATTGCACACAAAAGCTTTAATGTTAGTACTTATGCCAACGACAATTTCCAGGTTAAATTCAATTATATTGAAGGCCCAACTGGTGTTGGCCAATATTATGCGATTGATAATGTTAGACTGCGTGCTTCATTGTCAGCCCTCAATTGGCTAAGCGTTGATGGCAGTGCATCAACATCTGGTGTTTGTATGCCCGGTAATGTGAATGTTGTTGATGTTGCTATGAATGGAACCGGTTTTGAATATGGAACTTACAACGCTAACATTGAAGTAACTTCCAGTGGACCTGACAAAGCGCTCACTATCGTTCCGGTATCAATGACAGTATTGCCACCGGCACCTCCTACAGATTTATCTGCCGTAGTTGCACTCTCTGACATAAACCTTACATACAACCTCAATGCTGATGGTAACGATGTAATTATTGCATTCAATACTATTGATCTATTTGATCAGCCAATGAATGGCACTGAATATCCTGAAGGCAGTGTAATTGGAAGCAATGGAACAGTTCTGTATCAGGGATCGATGACAGAATTCACACATACCGACCTGATGCCAAATACAATTTATTATTACCAGGCCTGGTCTGTTGCAGGTATGAATATGTATTCACTTGAATTTGCAAGCACAAATGCTACTACCGGAGATTACCAATTGATTTGCTTATCTGACGGTTGGAGCGGTGTTTCAAGCTTTAAAGTTCCTGAAAGCCCTGCACTGGAAAATGTACTTTCAGGTATAAGCGAAGAGTTGGTTATCCTGCTCTCGAACAACGGATATTACTGGCCCTCACAGAATGTGAACCTTATCGGCAACTGGAATACCCAAATGGGTTACAAAATAAAAATGAATGAGCCGAAATGCTTTACCATGATTGGTGATATGACTGAAGATAAAACTGTAGTTTTGACCGCTGGAGCCAACTATATACCTGTATTGTGCGACCAGGCAGTTGATGCAAATGAAATCTTTGCACAGTTGGGAAATGACCTTGTATTTGCTTACGATCTCAATTCGCAGCAACTCTACTGGCCGCTGGGTGGTGTCTATTCACTCGAAATCCTTGAACCCGGTGTTGGATACCTTGTAAGCATGGCCCAGCCCGGTGAAGCCACATTTGAATGCAATATGCCAACGAAAGCCGGATATGCAAAAGTGCAGAAACAAACTTATGAAAATGCGCCATGGACCTATACTGCAACCGGTAGCCAGCACTTTATCTCCATCAATAAATCAGCCTTTGGTGACCTGGAAAAAGGTGATTTTGTCGGAGTATTTAATAGTTATGGTGAGTGTGCCGGATTTACGCAGTACAATGGTGAAGCTGGAAACATCCTGCTGATTGCTTACAATGACGACCTCACTACGGAAAAAGTTGACGGCCTGCAGGTAGGCGAGAACATGACTTTCCGGATCTACAGCCAATCATTGCAGTCAGATGCTGAAACTGCCGTTACATTTGATTATACCATGCCAAATAGTGGTGCTTTTGCAGAATTGGGACAATCGATGATCCTGAAAATTGGCGAAGGTGCAACCTCAATCAACGAGCAGGTTACCACTGAAATCAGCATGTATCCAAATCCGGCTGCTGATATGGTGAATATCAGCCTGAATGGTGATAACAGCGATGCTACGGTTTCATTCTACGATACTGAAGGCCGCATGGTCATCAACCAGGTGTTCAATGGTCAGGCCGAAGTAAATGTAAGCTCATTGGAAGCAGGTATCTATTTCGTAAAGATCAACACCGAAAGCAACATTGAAATAAAGAAGCTTGTCATCAAGTAGCTTTATTGATATCCGTTAGGTTTTAATTAAGGAAGCCCCGTCATTAAGTTGGTGGGGCTTTTATCATGAACCCTGTTATGATTGGGTGATGATTTTTATCAAACCAGTCTGAGTCTGTGCAAGCGTACCTGACAGTGATTGACATACTACTTATGAAAGTAGGATAGGGGATGCTTTCAACTTTCGTGCTATTTCCTACCTTTGCACCATATTCAACGATTATGAAATTCGATCAATACCGTATAGCTGATGACATCAAAACCAGCATATCTAGGCTGGGTTACAAAAAGCCCACCGACATTCAATACAAATCCATTCCGCCTGTTTTAAAAGGGGAGGATGTACTGGCCATAGCCCAAACCGGCACGGGAAAAACTGCTGCATACGCCATACCCATATTGCATATTTTACAGGAACGAAAGATCAAAGGGCACCCTGACGGGCATACGCGTCAACTTAATTAGGTTATCTATTTGGATATTAGTGATTTGCTTTTGTTTAAACGTTTTAAGACGTAGGTGTCTCTGTCTTCAATAAACCATTCCATTTCTTCACCTTTTTCAATTTGACCGGCCTCAGCTACTGCAGCGGGGAAATTCACATAGAATGACTTGGTTCTTCCTCGTTCAACTCGTTGTATCTTAACTTTTGATCCCATTTTATTTGATTATTATTAATAGTATTAGTACTATTGCAAAATTAATTAAAATTTTTACTATCATGTCAAAAAAACCCCTCCGATTGCAACTTCTTTGAAATGATTCAATCATTCGGGATTAGTCAAACGCAAATCAGAGAGTGGGCCAAGGAGCTGG
>JACZJL010000078.1 GCA_014860585.1 Bacteroidales bacterium
GGCAAGCCAGTGTTGTGTCGGGCAACATGGGCTCCTGTGCCTGTGATCTCGTCACAAAAGCAAGCATGAACACTAAAAAGAATACTACACTACGAATCAACATGTTAACAACTTCGGATGTAAACTAAATCGATACAAAACCCGGCCACGAAAGTAATGAATATTCAAAACTTTCTGGCCTGTACTAATACAATCCCCGGGAGAGAAGGATCAATGTGCAGTCCTCAACTACTTTAATACCGTCATTTTCAGCCATTCTGGCCAATCTATCATTCTCTGTTCCGGGGTTAAAAATGATACGTTTCGGCTTGAGAACATGCAGAATATAATCATACATGGCGGGTTGATTTGCAGGTGCAAGATACATGGTTACTGTGTCCACCCCTTCAATTACAGGTTTTTCTGTCCGGATCATGATGTTGTCAATTGAGCCGGTATGTCTTCCAATGGCCTCCACAGGATGCCCGTGAGCTGTCAACAATTGAACAGCTTTAAATGAAAATCGTGAAGGATTTGGGCTGGCTCCTATTACCACTGTTTTTTTCAACTCCGCCATCTGCTAAGGTTTGATGAAGTTCAAATGCAAACTTGGGCGAAATATTGCTTTTTCAGGAAAAAATTTCAGGGAAATCAGCTAAAGTAACGATTGATTGAAAAAGGTGATTTCGATTTTGTTTGTGATTCATCAGAAAATATGATGCTCCGTTTGCATACCGAATATGTATTTACTCTGCGCTGTAAAAAAGATTAACCGCAGAGAACCGCGGAGATTTTGCACAGAGAGCCGCAAAGCTACAACTTAATACTCTGCGGTTCTTTGCGCCTACTTTGCGTAACTCCGCGGTAAACTTTAAAATAGCCGCAACGGGTCGCAGAGTTTTTTGGCGGAGAGCCGCAAAGCCCAAACTTGGTGATCAATTTTCTTATTTCATCTTTAGGTAAGCAAGGTGATAGGCAAATTTAAAAAATGAGCAAAGTTTTTTAAATCCTATATTTTCGGACAAAAAGACATTAAAAATGAATGGGTTATGTGTCACTTTTACATTAAAAAGATACGGCAAAGAAGTTGATTGTTGATCCTCCGGAATAAAAACCTTTAAAACAGAATAACTATGAACTTAAATAATTTCACCCTTAAAGCGCAGGAGAGCATCCAAAAGGCCCAGGAAATTGCTACCGGTTTGCAGCATCCGCAGATTGAGAATGCACATATTATTAAAGGTATCGTCTCGTCAGATGAAAATGTAGTTCCATTTCTGCTGAAAAAAATGGATGTTGACTTAAATTCCCTGGTCAGAGAGGTTGACAAGTTGCTTGCCACCTACCCGAAAGTTACGGGCGGACAGGTTTATCTTTCGCCGGATGCAAACACAGCACTTCAAAAAGCCTTAACTTTTCTGAAAGAATTTAACGATGAATTTGTGACTGTGGAGCACATTATTTTAGGCATCATTTCGGGAAAAGACAAGATGGCTACCTTACTCCAGGAACACGGAATAACGCGTCAACGCCTTGTACAGGCCATTAAAGAACTGCGCAAAGGTTCAGGCGCCAGGAGCCAGACTGCCGAAGAAACTTACAATGCACTGAACCGCTATGCAAAAAATCTAAACGAGCTGGCTGCTGCAGGCAAACTTGACCCGGTGATAGGCCGCGATGAGGAGATCAGGAGAATCCTGCAAATCCTTTCGCGCCGAACGAAAAACAACCCAATATTAATAGGTGAACCTGGCGTGGGTAAAACTGCCATTGCCGAAGGAATTGCCCACCGGATCATCAATGGCGATGTGCCGGAAAACCTCAAATCCAAGCAGATTTATTCGTTGGATATGGGGGCATTGATTGCCGGCGCAAAATACAAAGGAGAATTTGAGGAGCGGCTGAAAAGCGTTGTGAAAGAGGTAATTGACTCAGAAGGTGAAATTGTGATGTTCATTGACGAAATTCATACCCTTGTGGGCGCCGGCGCCAGCGAAGGCGCCATGGATGCTGCAAACATTCTGAAACCCGCCCTTGCAAGGGGTGAACTTCGGGCAATTGGGGCAACAACTTTGAAAGAGTACCAGAAATATTTTGAGAAAGATAAAGCGTTGGAGCGGCGTTTCCAGATTGTTTTAGTAAACGAACCCGATACACTGGATGCCATTTCAATCTTACGTGGTCTGAAAGAGCGATACGAAACCCATCATCACGTGAGAATCAAGGACGAAGCTATCATCGCAGCAGTGGAATTGTCGCAGCGCTATATCACCGATCGTTTTTTGCCTGATAAGGCCATTGACCTGATTGACGAAGCTGCATCGAAACTCCGACTCGAAATCAATTCATTACCGGAGGAACTGGACGAAATTGAGCGCAGGATAAAGCACCTTGAGATTGAACGTGAGGCAATTAAAAGAGAGAAAGATCAGGGAAAACTGAGCGAACTTTCGCAGGAGATCGCTAATTTGTCGGAAAATCGTAACCAGTTGCGTGCTAAATGGCAGGCAGAAAAGGAGGTGGTTGAAGCCATTCAGTTGCGGAAGCGGGACATCGAAGAGTTGAAGTTCCAGGCTGAGCAGGCCGAACGCGAGGGGGACTTCGGTAAAGTAGCCGAAATACGCTATGGGCGGGTTAAGCAGGCTGAAGATGATCTTGAAAAACTCAAGGCTAAACTAACTACGACCCAGGGCGACAGCCCGATGATCAACGAAGAGGTGGATGCAGAGGGCATTGCTGATATCGTATCCCGCTGGACGGGAATCCCTGTGAGCAGAATGTTGCAAAGTGAGCGCGAAAAATTACTGCAACTGGAATCCCATCTACACCGCAGGGTTGTTGGACAGGAAGAGGCTATAGCTGCTGTTTCGGATGCCATTCGCCGCAGCCGTGCCGGGCTCCAGGATGCCAAACGTCCGATCGGCTCGTTCATTTTTCTGGGAACTACCGGAGTCGGTAAAACCGAGCTGGCCAAGGCATTGGCTGAATTTCTTTTTAACGACGAAAACTCGATGGTTCGGCTCGACATGTCGGAATACCAGGAACGCCATACTGTTTCCAGGTTGATCGGAGCGCCTCCGGGGTATGTGGGTTATGACGAAAGCGGCCAACTGACAGAAGCTGTCCGGCGCAAGCCTTACTCGGTAGTGCTGCTCGACGAAATCGAAAAAGCCCATCCTGATGTGTTTAATATCCTGCTGCAGGTGCTCGATGATGGCCGCCTCACCGACAACAAAGGGCGAACGGTAGATTTTAAAAATACCATCATCATCATGACCTCCAACATCGGTTCTCACCTGATTCAGGAAGGATTGGGTTCACAGTCGGCAGATGACGAAACCAGGTTTGAACAGGTTAAAACGGAAGTGTTTGAGTTGCTCCGCCGAACCATCAGGCCGGAGTTCCTCAACCGGGTGGATGAAATCATCATGTTCAGGCCACTCTCTTCAGGGCAAATCGGGGAGATTGCTGCACTGCAGGTCAACCTGCTCAAAGAGATGCTTGAGAAAAATGGAGTACACATCAGTGTTACCGAAGCTGCAATCGGATGGATCGCTGAAGCCGGGTTCGATCCCCATTACGGCGCCCGCCCGGTGAAACGTGTAATCCAGAAACAACTGATGAACGAACTCTCAAAAATGATCCTTTCCGGCAAAGTAAACCGGGAAGAGACAATCATTATTGATGCGGGTAAGGATGGGTTGAATTTCAAATGAATCAATCATTAAATAGCGATAGTATCGCTCAAAGCGATGCTATCGCTAAAGTTGACGTCAAAACGGACAGGTCTGGAAGACACTGTCAGGTTTCAAAATGACTTTTCAGGCATTTAAGGGCTGCCATCCCCGACCCCGACGAAGGAGGGGTCGGGCAAGCCTGCCTTTTCCTTCGTCGGGGTCGGGCAAGCCTTCGTGCCTCAGGGCTGGCTTCTCTCCTCCCCCCTTCTTTTAATTTTTTCCGGAAAAAAGTCTTTCAAACCATCTGAATGGTGCATCCTGATTTGGTACTCAAAATGGCTTCAATCCCGAAATCATCCGATCCTTCCCTGAAAGGTCTTTCCGGAGTTCAACATTTTGGTAGCCTGCATCAGTGAGTAAACGGATCATCTGATCTCCAAAACGCTCGTTGATCTCGAAATAAATTTTTCCTCCCGGCCTGATTTGGTTTTCAGCGAAATGGAGAATACTCCGGTAAAAAACCAACGGATCCTCATCACTGACAAACAAAGCACCGGCCGGCTCATAATTCAGCACATTGGGCTGCATAAGTTGCTTTTCAGCATTGGTGACATACGGCGGGTTGCTCACGATCACATCAAACTGCGGTTGCCTGGTCCATTCGTCAGGTTTCAGCATGTCCATCAGGAAGAAGCTAACCGTAAGGTTGTTGGCGGCTGCGTTTTTTTCGGCAATCTTCAGGGCATCGGCACTTACATCGCATCCCTGCACTGTTGCCAGAGGCAGCTCTTTTTTCAGGGCAAGCGCGATGCAACCGCTTCCCGTTCCAATATCAAGGATAGAGAGTGGTCCCTGATTTTTATGTTCGCCGACAATCCACAAAACCAACTCTTCGGTTTCAGGGCGGGGGATCAGCACATGTTCATCAACCAGAAGTTGGAGACCGAAGAATACCGTTTCTCCGAAAATATACTGGATTGGCCTGAATTTCTTCAACTCCTTCACATCAAAATGAACCTTGAGCATGTCCGACTCGCTCAGCCGCAATTCAGGATTGAGTGCACGCTGAATCCGGGTGATGCCCAGCCGGTGTTCCAAAATATGATCAAGGAAACTGGCTGCTTCATTGCCGGTGTAGATTTTATTCAACTCCAGCAGGTAGGTTTCCCGAATATCTTTAATTTTGTTTGTTTTAAAATTCACCCGATTCTCATTAAAATTGAATGTGATGATAAAAATTTTGGCAAAATTAGAAGAAATAGCCAACACAGGCAGGCGCGCCGCACTCTGCATTGTAACCGACACTTCAGGCTCCACTCCACGCAAGGCAGGTTCAAAAATGATCGTCACTGAGGATGGCGAGACCTTTGGAACGGTTGGCGGCGGCAGTATCGAGCACCGGGTTATTGATGAAGCCCGCAAGGTTTGCAGGCAATCACAGCCCGTGAAGTTCATCTTCGACCTGGAAGACGATCTGCAGATGCAATGCGGCGGGAATGTAGAGGTTTATATCGAGCCGGTGAACCCTCCTATGAAGCTGGTCATTTTTGGAGCAGGGCATGTCGGTTCGGCACTTGGACGCTACGCACAGGATTTCGGATTCAGCATAGTGTATGTTGACAACCGGGCAGAGTTGATTGAAAAACAGCAGCAGCTTGGCTTTGAGGTCATTTTGGGAGATTATATCACTGAAGGGGAAAAGTTTGAATCCGATAAAAGGACCTTTTTTGTGGTGGTGACCCACAAACACGCCTTTGACCAGGAATTGACCGGCATTTTAGGAAAAAAGGAGTTTGCCTTCCTTGGCATGATCGGAAGCGGGCGAAAGGTTGCCGAAGCAAAGCGGTTCTATCTGGAAAACAACATACTGACACCAACCGAAATCGAAAAGATTGACATGCCCATCGGAATAAAATTCAATGCCCAAACCCCCGAAGAAATTGCCATCAGCATCCTTGCAAAGTTGATTGATGTGAAAAACTCTATTTAGGGGTTGCTGAAAAACTCAAATAGAAATAACCGAATATTCCAGGTCTCTGTGGTTCTCTGTGCCTTCTCCGTGTTTCTCTGTGTCACAGCGATTTAATTTTTTTACACAGAGTCTCACAGAGAAGACACAGAGTTTCACTGAGAAACTAAACATAAACTATTAAGATCAAATGCGAGGATTTTAAAATTATCTGTTCAAAACTTTTCATTAATATTAAAAAGTTTTATTTTTAACATGTTAATTATCAGCTATAAAACTGTTATTAAGCTGACGCTATTTAAAAAAGGTTAAAACCGCCATTTTATCCCTCAAAATCACTCCCTGAAGGGGATTGAAGAGAAATTTTTTTTATACGTTTGTACTGATAATACCTGAAAGTCATTTTTTTCTCTTCAATGAAAACCAAACTACTCACCATTTTATTGGTGCTTGCATCGCTGTTAATACACGCTCAATCAGTAAGATACTCTCGTATTGAGGTACCACTTCATGCATTGTCCCCGGAAACCATTGCCAGGCTGGGTTTGCCATTTGATTTTGTTCAGGACAGCAATTTTATCTGGATGGAGCTTCCGGATGAAGAAATCGCCGGAATTACCGCAGCCGGTGTTCAATACCGGGTTTTAATCGACGATCTGGAAACCTTTTACAAACAAAGAAATGAGGGGGTAGATTACCGAAAGGTTCTTGAAGAACAGCGCCGCAGCGGGAGATACACCGTACCTGCAAATTTCTCTCTCGGTTCGATGGGAGGTTTTTGCACTTACAACGAAATGTTGGGGCACCTCGCCAATATGCATCAGCTTTACCCTGACCTGATCTCAGTAAAAGACAGTGTTCCGGGTGGACAATCCGTCGAAGGAAGGCCAATTTACTGGTACAGGATTTCCAATGATCCCGGGGTAACCCAATCGAAGCCGCGAGTGCTTTACACCGCGTTGACACATGGTCGCGAGCCGGGTTCGATGCAGCAGATGCTGTACTTTATGTATTATCTGCTCGAAAATTACGCGAATGATGATGAAATCAACTCGCTTGTCGATCACACTGAACTCTACTTTATTCCATGCGTCAATCCCGATGCATACATTTACAATCAGGCTACCAACCCTTCCGGGGGAGGCCTATGGCGCAAGAATCGCCGGGATAATGGAAACGGGTCGATGGGTGTTGACCTGAACCGTAATTTCGGGTACATGTGGGGTTTTAATGATTTTGGCTCCTCCCCTAACCCGTCCAGTCTTACTTACAGGGGAACTGCTCCATTTTCGGAGCCGGAAACACAATTGATTAAATCCTTTTGCGAATCATACAATTTTTCGATAGCACTCAATTACCACAGCTATGGGAACTACCTGCTGCAACCCTGGGGATATGTCTCTTACCTTCTTTCACCCGATCACGATCTTTTTCAGGAATACGGCAACCTGATGACCCGCGAAAATAACTATCGTTACGGCGTGCCGGGAGCATTGCTGTATGTTGTCAATGGCGATGCGAACGACTGGCTTTATGGCGAGCAAACAACTAAGTCCCTATGTTACTCATTCACGCCGGAAGTGGGCTCAGGCAGCGATGGATTTTGGCCTCCGGTGCAGCGCATCATTCCCCTTTGCGAAGAAAATCTTTATCAAAACATCATGGCTGCAAAACTCGCCGGGTTTTATGCGACATTTTATGATCTCACACCTATAAATCTCAGCAAACAAAGAGGTTGGATCAGTTTTGGCATAAAACGACTTGGTCTCAGTGAACTCCCTTTCACCGTCACCATCGAACCTGTAACCGATGCCTTTATTAGTATCGAAAATTCAACATTCTCAGCATCTGGCAACCTTTTGGAAGTTTACAAAGATTCAGTCGAATATATCCTTAAACCAACTGTGCGACCAGGCGATGAGATAAAATTAGCCATCACAGTCAGTTCAGATGGGTTCATCTTTACCGACACGATTGTCAAAATCTTTGGTAGCGGACAGCAACTGTTTTTTGACGATTGCTCAACCATGAACAACTGGGAGAGCACCAAATGGAACACCTCCACTTCCAGATCATTTTCTCCAACCCGATCCATTGGCAATGCACCTTCTACTTTTTATTCCAACAACGATTCAAGTCTAATAATACTGGCACAGGCTATCGACCTCTCTGATGCTCAGTGCGCATGGCTGAGTTTTTACGCTTCCTGGGATTTGAATGGCGGAAAGGATTATGTCAGGTTGATGGCATCCGATGATAACGGTCAGACATGGAATCCATTGAAAGGAAGGCTAATGGAGAATCATTTTGTCATCGACGATCCTGAAACTTATGTTTACAGGGGTGAAAGCAACGAATGGCTTAAAGATTGGATTTCGCTAACAAATTATTGTGGTGGTAATCTCATGCTTGGTTTCTTTTTCACAAGCGATGCAACAGTTGGAAGGGCAGGTTTTTATTTCGACGATTTTAAAATTGAGGTATTAGACCCACAACACACTGTGAAAGAGATTAACCTGACTAAAGGCTGGAACAGCATTTCAGATTTAGTTGTACCGCAAAATGATTCCCTGAATTATATTTTTCAAAATTATACCGCCGATCTGATGATACTCGAAAACCTCTCCGGATTCTATCAGCCTGGCAACCAGCAAAGCGGGCTGATCCGGTGGGATGAAACATCAGGATATTTTTTGAAAGCATCAGATGACTTTACCCTGATGCTCGCGGGTAACAAACAAACGGCCACCATCCTTGAACTCAATGCCGGATGGAATCTTATCCCAGTGCTTTCTGAATATCCTTTCCCCATTTCAGCATTGACAACCATTCCATCCAATACCATCGAAATAATCCGTGAAGCATCCGGAATCAACGTTTTCTGGCCGGATCAAAACATTCAAACGTTGGATTTCCTTATGCCCAAGGGCGCTTATCTGGTTAAGTTGAAACAGCCGGCATTGCTCATTTTTGGAGAAAACTAGTGTTTCATTTTTCCTTCACCTGCAAGCGGGTTCCTGAACCGGTTCCCAAAATTTCGATACTTTTGTTCTCATTTTTCAACCTGAATATTTAATACAAAAGTCAATACTATGAATTTCCGACTGGTTGCAGTTTTACTGTTTCTGCCAATCTTTGTCTGTGGGCAACAATTTTCACTTACAGGAAAAATTTCGGGACTCGCCGATGGCATGGTTTCAATACACACTTTTTATGGCAGCGAAAATAAGAAGATTGATTCGGTAGCAGTTCATCCCGATGGGTCGTTCGCTTATACCTTTGCAAAGGATGCCTATTCAGGGATGTACCGTCTGCGCTGGGGAAAAAACCAGTTTATGGATGTCATTTTTAACAGCGAAAACATCAGTTTTAAAACCCACAACGAATCAGTGGTTGACAGTCTTGTTTTTTTTAACTCATTGGAAAACCAGATTTACTTCGGTTACCTGAACCAGCGAAACGAAACTGAATATAAACTGGAACTTCTCCATCCCTTGCTGAGTTACTACCCGCAGGACGATAACTTTTTCGGGCAGATCACTGCGCAATACGACCTGATCAACAACCAGTTAAACAGTTATGTGGACGATATCATTACGCGCCATCCAGGCACTTATGCCGCTAAACTTGTGAATGCGGATTTCACACCAAGACCAGCTACCGGGCTAAATGAAGAGATGCATGTTGATTTTTTGAAAACACATTTTTTCGACCGGGTTGACTTTACTGATACTACACTGCTATACAGCAATGTGATTGCCAATAAAGTGATCCAATACTTATCGCTCTACCAAAACAACCGCCTCGACAAAGACCAGTTGCAGGTGGAGTTTATCAAGGCAGTGAGCGTGATTATGGCCAGAACCAAGGCCAGTCCGACGGTTTATGAATATGCGATGGATTACCTCATCAATGGGTTCAACAGCTATGGTTTTGATAAGGTAATCACTTACATCGCTGATAATATCAACCTTGACGAGCAATGCTATGACACCGAGCGGAAAGCCGAACTGGAAAAGAAAGTGGAAAGTCTCAAAAAATTTGCTGTTGGGCTCAAAGCACCTGATTTCAGTGCCACGGATCTCAATGGAAAGCCGATAACACTTTCAGCCGTCAGTTCAGAATACACATTGTTGGTTTTTTGGGCAACATGGTGCCCTCATTGCAATGCACTGGTGAATGATCTGCAAAAAATCTATCTCCCCGACAATCACCATAAACTGGAGATCATCGCTGTTTCGCTTGACGAATCGAATGATGAACTTGACAATTTTCTTAAACAGGGGAACTACAACTGGATAAATATCAGCGACTTTAAAAAATGGAAAGGGGAATTGGTTCAGTTGTACGATGTTTTTGCCACCCCTACCATGTTTCTGTTGTACAACGACCAGACCATCCTGGCCAAGCCCATTACCTACAATGAGTTGATGGATGAGTTGTTCAAAAGGAATATTCTGAAATAGTACCTTACAGAAAACACCCTGAATTTGATTTTCAACGATTTAATTACCCCGCCCTAAAGGGAGTAAATCGTTGAAAATCATTTCTACATTAAGGGTTGGAGTCAACATTAAAAGTTTTCTGACAGGTATGAAATAGGAAAATACTGCAATACTTGCAAGATGATCAGAGGACTATCATTTTGTCTGAAACAACAGCACCTCCATGTTTTAAACTGATCAGGTACACTCCGGGACTCAATTCCTGTTCTGACAGGCTATTGTTACCAATGGTAAAAGTATTTATTCCCTGTTGCAGGAAACCTAATTTGCGGGATATCACTAATTTTCCGGTAATTTCAAAAATTGACAGCACTCCTTCTGATGGTTCGCCAACAAATACTGTTACCGACGCCATGCCGGAAGTTGGGTTTGGACTTATATTTAAACTCAAATTGTGTCTGGCGCCGACCTCCTGGGTTGAACTTGTCTTTAAAATTTCCTGCATCACCTGGCCAGTTGCTTTTTCCATTTCAAAACCGAGGATATGAGCGGCCGTAACGGCCATATCAGGTAAAATTCTTGCCTGGAAAGAGGTGAAATTTTGTTTGATGTTTGGCCCCACAGCCAGAAACTGAATACGGCGACAGCCTTCGCAGCCGCAGCCGTGGCCGGTAAAACCTCCGTGCTGGTTATCATGGCGGCCATGGTCGTTGGTCACGATCAGGGTGGTTTTGTCCTGGTAATAGGGCAGCGATTGAACATGGTCCCATAACACTCCAACAATGCTGTCGGCGCGGCGAAGGGTAGTGGTGTAATAATTCCAGTCGCCGCTATGACCGGCATGATCCACATCGGCAAGATAAACCCACATGAAATCGGGTTGTTCCTCATTCATCAGGGCTTTGGTATTGTTGCAAACGCCCTCATCCCCGATTCCTTCGCTGTAAAACGTCGGCCAGTAAGTTGGTCCGTAACTTTGATCAAAGCTTGGCAGCCAAAGGCTTGATAAGTACTTCAGGATATAAAAACAGTTGTCGGCCGACTCCTGTTTATACTTTCTGTAATACTCAAAAATACTGGGTTTAACTGAGTATTGGGTGAACTTACCCTGGTACACCGTGTCTCGCACTTCAGTCCATGCACCCGACCACAAGGCAGGAATTGCCCGGTTGGTATAGGTAATACCATCATTACGAAAATCGCTGATAATCGTTCCTTCAGCAGCAATGGCTTTCATACGCGGAATCCAGGAATAATCGGGGTCACCAAATGTCTCGGTGTAACGGGCGCCGTCAATGATGATAATCATCATTTTTTGATCGGATTGGGCACTGGCAAACTGAAAAAAAAACACCAACAATAAGAACAGCAATGGAATCATGATTTTAGTGATGCTCATTGTGTATAGTTTAAATAGATTAAAGGTCGTATGTTTCGATTAAATGTACTGATCAATGGATTTCCAATCACTGATACTGAGGAATTCTTCATAGTTAATTGCCATCATTTGATGATCAATTTTAAAGGTTTTGCCTTGATAAACGATCCATGAATGGCTTGCTGACTCTTTGTATTTTTCAATGACTTTGTGAAATGCAGGTTTATAAGTATGTGATGCTTTTATCTCAACCAAATGAAAATTTTGCCCAAAGTCAATGATTAAGTCAATCTCATCTCCATTACTTGTCCGGTGATAATATAGTTGAAAATATTGTCCTTCATGCCAACGCTTCTTCATCAAATCAGCTACAATCAAATTTTCGAATAAAGCGCCATACATCAAACCCCTTTCCCAATCTTCTTTTCCTGTTATGCCCACAAGAAATGAAAGCAGTCCGTTATCGTAGAAAAATATCCTGGGGCTTTTAATGATCCTTTTTCCAAAGTTATTGAAATACGGCTGAAGTTGAAAAATGATGTAAGATGCTTCAAGCACCGAAAGCCAGCGTTTTAATGTGCTCACCGGGATGCCTGTATCCCGCGAAATTGATGAGAGGTTGAATAATTGACATGCGTTAGCAGCCAGCGCACGCAAAAAAAGTGTAAAAGCATGGATATCGCCAATATTCAGCAATTGCCGGACATCTTTTTGCAAATAAGTTTCCAGGTAAGAATTGTGCCAGGCATCGGCCAGATAAAAATCCCTTGTTACAATTTCGGGATAGCAACCCCAATAAAATGTATGCATCCGATTATTTTCGGGTATTTCGCTTAATTGGAATGGCAACAAAGGCACTAAGCCAATTCTGCCTGCAAGGCTTTCAGACACATGCTTCCCAAGCAGGAATTGGCCAGAGCCGGTAACTACAAATTTGCCATAATTACTCCGATCGCTATCCACAGCCATTTTTAAAAATGGAAATAATTCAGGTATCTGTTGGGCTTCATCAAAAACTACTTTATTTGAATAGGTATTGAAAAATCTTACCGGATCATCGTAAAATAACTGTCTTACCTGTAAATCATCGAAGGTAACGAAAGTGTATTCGTTCCCGAGAAGTTTTTTAAGCATGGTTGATTTCCCTGATTGTCGTGGCCCCATAACACCAACGACCGGGAAAGCTTTAAGATATTTCATTACCAAATCTTCCGACTGACGGGGGATGTAAGTCATATTATGTAAATTTACCATTGCTTGGCAAATTTACATAATATATTTTGATCTGGATTATCTGACCAGCAATTCATCTGATTAATCAAAAATGTCAACTTGAAATTACTTTCCCTCTGTCCATCCTCACCACCCTACCCGGAAATTTATCAATCATGAAGTGGTTGTGGGTTGCAACGATCACTGATTTGCCCTGTTTACTGATTTCGTAAAGCAAGGCAACAATTTCTTCAGCCGTTTCGGGATCAAGGTTTCCGGTGGGTTCATCAGCAAGAATGATCTCAGGTTGATTGATCAGTGCCCGGGCAATGCAAACCCGCTGCTGTTCACCTCCCGAAAGCTCATGAGGCATTTTGAAACCTTTTGTCGGAATTCCTACCAGCGATAAAACTTCATGGGCACGTTTTTGAATTTTTTCTTTATCACGCCAGCCGGTCGAGCGCATGACAAATTCAAGGTTTTTCTGAACTGTCCGGTCGGTAAGTAGTTGAAAATCCTGAAAAACAATTCCCAATTTTCGCCGCAGAAACGGAATTTCTTTAACTTTTAGGTTGAGCAAATCAAATCCTGCTATGGTTGCTTCTCCTTCATCAACAAAAAGTTCGGCGTACAAAGTCTTGAGAAGGCTGGTCTTTCCGCTGCCGGTTTTCCCGACCAGGTAAATGAATTCGCCGGGAAAAACCTGGAACTCAACCTCCGAAAGTGTAAGTATTAAATTGCGGTAAACAGTGGCGTTTGTAAGGTGTATGACAGGAGCAGACAGCATGAAATAATGAATTGTGATTAAGAATTTAACAGATCAGACACACTTGAAACGGTTTTTGATAAACAATTTTAAACAGTGTTTAAAAGAGCGTTTTGACAATCTCCGGGTAAAAATTAATTCTGTATTTACCCAACAAAGAGCGGTAAGCGTCCTCGCCGGCAGTCATATAGCTTGATCCAAGTCCCGAAACATCGTCAATGGTTTTGTTAAACAAAGTTTTGCCTGATTGATCTTTTATTAAAAAAGTAGCCCTAAGCGAGGACGAAAAGCGGTTGTTGCGCTCACTGCCGGCAGTTGTGTTGGACTCTACAAATATCGAATAGTCCGCACCCCCTGAACTCATGGCTATCTCATAACCATCTTGTTTCAGCAATCTTATAATCTCCTCCTCAAGGCCGGTATTAACAATTGGATTATTCAGATTCTTCTCATTTATTGAGATAAAAAAAACAGGAGGGATGATTTCTACCGGCAGCACAAAACTGTTCACTTTCACGCCGTCGAAAAGTTTCCTAACCATCATGTCGCTGGTATTATCGCGCACCAGCTTATCCATGTTGAGGCACGAGGTGATTTGCTCACTCTTTAGGCGGGAGTCAATTTTTCCGGAAATAATGCTGAAATTCCCGCGGGCGTCGGTCACAGATTCAACCTGAGTGCCGGGTAGCCACGAAAATTTGGTAATGATGGGGATGCCTGCCACCGTGCGCTGGTTTTCATCCAGAAGGGTTGCTTCAATCTGTGTATTTGCGCCTGATGTGCCGGGTTTAAGTACTATTTTGTCATGTGGAAAAACAACCTTCAGTTGCTGAACCTGGTCAATTAATCCGGCCATAAGGGCTGTGGCATAGGGTTTTTCTTCATTGTCAATGGTAGCTTTGAGGTCTTCCCCTAAAAAATCGCGGATATCTTCAACCGACCGGATGTAAAACCTCAGGGCATCGGCTGAGTTTCCTTGCCGCCCGAAGGTTCTGGCCTGTTCAAACTTAGACTGTGATAACCCTAATGCCTTGTTGATCCTATCTTGTTTGATCTGTTCCCAACGGGCTTTTGATAACCGATAGTAAACCCAGTATTGCTGATCATTTTCCCAATTTTCGACCAGTTCAAACCCCTCGAGTTGCTGTTGGGTCGTCATTTTGATGTTATCGCGGAAGTATTCGCTGTATGTCCGGTCAAACTCAAATTGGTTGAGTACAGAGGAGGAGGAAATGTTCACTGAAATATTTCCAGCCATTTCAGAAAGGGCGCTCTGCCTGGCGCGTTCACGAAAATCCACCTGCCCGGTCTTTGAAGCCATTCCAACTCCATGGTAGTAAAAAGGGTCATTGGGTGTTTGTTTTGCCCAGGCAGGGGCATTTTTCAATGCGTCGCTGCTTCCGGATTTCTTACCTGAAGAACAGCCTAAAAGCAATACCAGCAATGCAATTCCAACAATAGTTTTCATTTTTCAGGATTGAAATTTTTTACAGCATTCGCGATTTTTTCTGATAAATCAACAAAAACTTTATCCCGGAGTTTATCTGCTGATGTGATTCGTGCATCTGATTTTAGAAGGGATTGCAGTGAGGAGTAATTCCTGTCATCAAGTGAATAGGTATTGTTTCGGAGTGCTGCCGGGTAAAGGTTTTTTTGTTCTCCCTCATAAGTGGCATAGTGCATTTTATCTGTCTCATTACCTTCCAGTCTCTGTGAAAGGAGAATCTCACCTGTCAGGGTGGATATCAGCTGGTAGCTCATGGTCAGTGAAGTACCGTTATTTTTCATGTATTCAATATAAGTTACTTTTTTATCGTAGAAAGTCGTTTCTCCTGTTGTCGATTTCATCACCTGGCGTTCAAAGCCGGTCTTGGTAAACTTCTCCAACTTACCCTCAACTTTGGTATATTCGGAAAAGCTCAGTATCAAGACCGCTTTGATCCCATTTCGATCGTGTAGTTCCTTAAGTTGAGATCGGTCAAAAGAGCCTGGATTACCCCGGAAGGAGTTATCAATTTTACTGTTGATCACCGATAGTTTATGGATTTTCAGGAACGGATCGTTCAATTTTAGCAGATGATCAAGCATCACATTTTCAAACTCTTTGCCATCGCTGCTGTATTGTGGCATACTGCCTGAATGAACCGCTACCGGATATTGAGCGCAGGCGAGGGCTTGTTCCTTTAATGTGCGTGAGTCTTTGTAATCACCTGCATCTTTGATGATATTATCATAACCAAAATAAGCAGTTCTGCATTTTCCTGCAGTCAGCTGTTGATTGGATCGCCGGTAAATGGGTTCGTTGCAGGCTTCAAAATACTGGCTCCTGACATCGAGGTAGCCGGAGTTGATGCGGTAAACATCTCCAAGCGCAATGGCAGCAGCATCGAAATTTTCGTCTATCAGCAATAATGTACCTTCCTTGTATCGCTCGCTTAGCGCCTGCTGCATCAGGTTTTTCACATCCTTGTAACCGGGGTCTCTATTCGACACCTTTTCCCACTCCCGATAGGCATCCATATATTTACGCTGGCTGAACAAATTCGATCCGTTCTGATACATCGGCTCAAGTGTGGCAGTGTTCAGGTAGTTCTTTGTATCCCTGAAATCGGGTTTGATCTGGTGAATTTCGGAAAAAACCTTCTTTGCTTCCTCATAACTTTGGTCAGTAATCAGTTTTTGCCCCTGCTCATAGCGCTCGGTAAGGTAAAGCTCACTGGCATTTTCATATAGACGCTGGGTGGAGTAGTCGATATTGAGATCCATTCCGGTACGTTTGACTTTTGCAGTAAAATCCTGCATAGACAAATAATCGTACACAACTTTTTTGTAATCACCACGATTAAAGGCATGGTTGATCCCGGAGGCCATGTCTTCAAGATACATCTGTCCCGAACGTTTCAGACCGGTTTTGTATTCAACAGCCTGCGGTTTTTTTATGGATGCCTGGTAGTAAAGATCGGCAGCTTCTTTAAACATTCCGACAGATTCGAATTGGGCAGCCTGTTTGGCCATTTTCTTCACTGTACACCCCGCCTGAAACATCGAAAGAATGAAAAAAACAAGAATCACAGGTAAAAATCGATAACCCATACGTAAAAATTTTGGAGGGTAAAATTAGAAATTGTTTTTGAACTGTCTGGAAAGATTGTATTCAATAATCATGCAAGATAAAGTATGGCTTATCAGGCATAATGATTAAGATCCAAAATTCATCCATCTTGCGTAGGAATAATTAATAAGATAAGAAAAAAGCTGACAGATTTTAATCATTTGCTGATAAAAGAGATCAATCATGGAAAAGTAATTTCATCAGGACTGCCCATCATAACAAAATATGATTTACCGGGGGTTAAAAACCCGATCGTGTTAATGTCTAATGCCGGCCAAAACAAAGTTATACCTACTGCATCCCTAACCAGGATCACATTCGTTCCATCAAACAAAATTTCAGGATTCACCGGTGAGTCAGACAGCACAGGTATTAAATTCCAACCGGTTTGAAGTTGAATAGTATTGTTACTTACCGGGTAGCCAGCAAGGTTAAAATTTATGGCAGAACTCACTTTTATCTGGTACCCCTCCATGCTGTTCCATTCACCCAGTGTATTCACATTTCCGTTCGGCCAGAATATGCCGGTTTCATTTTGAACGATGATTATCTGCTCAATAAAGTTCTCAAATAATACTTCCAAAGCCCCGGTATTCGGGACTAAAAAAGAAGACAGTCCACTCCATCCGGCAGGAAGGCTTATCATCTGCAACGAGTGAGTTTCTAAATTTAATGGTAAACTCCAATCACTTTTTTCATCATCTGAGCAAACTGCCCGAACATAAACATCATAGCTTTCGCCGGGCGCCAGGCCTTCAATTAAAACCGGATTTTCTGTGATTCCTTCAACTGCTGTTCCTTCAGATTGAGGATCAAAACCTGTCGGACCATATTTTAAATCCCAGGAATCTTCATTCGCGTTGGGAGTCCATGCAATCGTGGATGAGTTGCAAGATACATCTTCGAGGATGAGATTTGACGGTGGCAGACATGATCCTGACTCCGGGTTTTTAACGCAGCGCACCGAAAATCCAAAAGTTTCAGGATTAAACAACCTGCGGACACCATCGTTATTGTAAGCCAGATGTCGGCTCCAGGCTACTGATGGATAATTCTCGGAGGAAGACCAGAAAAAAGCATAAGTATTCAATGCGATGTATGAGCCGTCGGTATGCCGGTATCCAGCAGGGATTGCAGTAAAATCGTAGAAATCACTGCCAGTATTTATACTCCAGCCGATTGTCGATTTCAAATTTTTACCGGCATCGTAACCCCGCCATGCGGTTTGATCCCAGATCGGGTCTCCAACGCCATAATAACTGTCGACAGTTCCTTCCAGAATTTTCCATTCTTCATCATCAGGAACATGCCATCCAGAGGGGCAAAGCCCATTAGCATTGTTGACTGCATACCAGTTATAATAAGCGCCATAGCTATCTTTCCATGAAATGCTGTTACTGTACCAGGCATACGCCCCGTCAGTGTTGCTGCTCCATGCTCCATTATTTGTTCCGGGGTAATCAATGCTTGTTCCGTTGCTGTATTTTGTAGTTTTAAGGTTTTCCTTTATCCAGCATTGTTCACCGATGAGCGCAGTATTGTAAATATTTCCATCAATATCAGCTACCGTAGGACTGCCAGGGCAGGCTGTGAAAAACTTACGATCATGTTGGCTTTTTGGATTTTGAGCGTAAAGAGCTACGAAATTTATTCCGGAGACAACACACAAAATAATAGTTAAAACTTTGGATTTCATCATATGGAAGATTGATTTTTGCAAAAATAAATCATTTTAAAAAAAAATACAACCCTCCGGCAGGCTAAAAGAATCTGACAAAAATCAAATTCTCTATAGATTCATTAAAAAAAATTCTTGATAAAATCCTTCGACACCCAACTAACCACAAAATTTTACTCCTGCCTGATCCATTTGTTCACCCATTTCTCGTTCACTGCAACTGCCAGCACTTCTCCTTTTGCACAAAGTTCCCCACCACCGTAGAGGTTGACTTTTACCGTAACACGGTTTCCTTCGATTTTCTCAACTGTTGCTCTGAGTTTCAATGGGCCGTAAATCGGTGTAGGGCGGAGGTAATCCACATGAAGGGAGGCTGTTACACAGCGAAAAGGCGGCTCGGAGTCCATTGGGCGACCGGCATGGCGGTAAAGCGCTGCTGCAGCGGTTCCAGTCGAATGACAATCGATCAGCGAGGCAATCAAACCTCCGTAAACATATCCTGGCAAGGCAGTATGCCAGGGTTTTGGCGTAAATTCCGCAACTGCCTCATCACCATCCCAATAACTCTTTATCTGGTGACCATGTTCATTTAATCCGCCACAGCCGTAGCAGTGGTTGAAATCGTCGGGATAATAATCCTGAAAAGCTTTTTGATCCATGTCTTGATTCATTTTATTTGAGGGATCAAAAGTAAAAATTTTCCTTTTCTATTTTCATCTGGAGTTCATCTTAACCCTTTCAGATTATTTTCATCTGAATTCAAAATTACTTTGTGTTCAGGTTACACGCAAAATTAGTGGAGAAATTTTATTTCTGTATGCAATAACGGCGCTACTGAAAGAAATTAAAAAAAATAATCCTATACAGCACTTTGAGTCAACATTCTTGACTGTTTTTCTGTTTAGTTAAAAATCGATTTAACTAACAACAAAAACAAAATCATGAAACAGTTCATTTTTTCAGCAGCAGCCATTGCAGTTTTAGTGCTTTCGATCACCGTGTCTTACGCACAAACTGAAAGCCAGCAAGCAACTTACACATTCGACCCGCTACCGTACGCTTACGACGCACTCGAACCATCTATTGATGCCCGGACCATGGAAATCCATTACGATCGTCATCACAGAGCCTATTTCAACAATTTTTCAAAAGCCATCAAAGATTCGGAGATGGGAGGAATGAGCCTTGAGGCTATTTTTGCAAACATCAGCAAAGCACCTGCTGTTTTGCGCAACAATGGAGGTGGTCATTACAACCACACCCTTTTCTGGAGTATCATGTCGCCTGACGGAGGTGGAATACCTGTTGGTAAACTGGCAGAAGCCATCAACAAAACTTTCGGTTCATTTGATGACTTTAAAAAGCAATTCGAACAGGCCGGCGCCACCCGTTTCGGGAGTGGTTGGGCGTGGTTAAGTGTGAATGCGGATGGCAAGTTGTTCATTTCTTCGACCCCAAACCAGGATAACCCCTTGATGGATGTTGTTGAACAGCGGGGAAATCCAATCCTTGGTCTCGATGTGTGGGAACATGCTTACTACCTGAAATACCAAAACCAGCGCGGCAGCTATATGGGCGCCTTCTGGGATGTGGTGAACTGGAAAGAAGTTGGCAGAAGGTATGAAGTGCTGGTGAAATAGTCGAATGAGAGTGATAAAAGTTATAGGTTAATCGTTATCGGTTAGTTGTTATTGGTATGTCTTGAATGAAATTTTCACAGATAAAGATAAATACGGTTATTTTTCGTTGATCACTTTTACAATCTATGCAAATAATGATCTGAATAATCAAATAACGAGACGACTACTTTATAGTTTGTAACCATTAACAACTCAACTCTCAGCATCAAATGAAATCATTCTCCGCTGTAATCTTCGACCTTGACGGGGTCATTACCAGGACTGCCCTTGTGCACAGCGCCGCCTGGAAAAAAATGTTTGACGAGTTCCTGAAAAGTTGGTCAGACAAGCATCATAAGCCTTTTCGGGAGTTTGACCACGAACGCGACTATCTGCCCTATGTTGATGGCAAGCCCCGATACCAGGGTGTTCAGTCGTTTTTGGAGCATCGTGGGATCGGAATTCCGTTTGGCGATCCCTCTGATCCACCTGAGGCTGAAACAGTATGTGGCCTGGGCAACCGCAAAAACCAGGTTTTCAACGAGGTGCTGGAGCGCGACGGCGTAGAAGTCTATCCTTCTACAGTCGAATTAATTCATCAATTGATAAAAAAGAACATTCGCGTGGGAGTGGCTTCATCCAGCAAAAACTGTGAAGGTGTGCTCAAGGCAGCCGGACTGTTCGATCTCTTCGAAACCCGGGTGGATGGAGTGGTTTCATCTGAAATTGGTTTGAATGGCAAGCCCGCTCCCGACATATTCCTGAAAGCTTGCGAAAACTTAGGGTCAACACCGGATGAAGCCGTAGTAGTGGAGGATGCAGTTTCTGGAGTGCAGGCAGGTAAAGCCGGCAACTTCGGGCTTGTGCTGGGTATTGCCAGAGAAGGCAACGCCAAAGAACTGCGGCAAAACGGAGCCGACATCGTGGTAAACGACATCGGCGACATTGGCTTGAAAGGGCTTGAAGAGTGGTTTGAAAATGGCCTGGAAGAGGACAACTGGTCGCTCACCTACACTGAATACAACACTAAAAAAGAGCGCTCGCGCGAGGCGTTAGTCACAATAGGAAACGGATATTTCGGAACCCGCGGCGCTTTTGAAGAAACCTACGCTAATCCGGTCAATTATCCTGGAACTTATATTGCCGGACTTTATAATCGTTTGGTTTCAAAAGTTGGCGATCGCGATGTAGAGAATGAGGATTTTGTGAACATCCCCAACTGGCTGCAAATTACCTTCAAAATTGACGACGGCGACTGGTTTGATCCAAACAGCACCGAAATTCTGGACTGCTACCGCCACCTCGATTTCCGCACAGGTGTGATGCAACGTGTGCTGACTGTGAGAGATAAGCATGGTAAAGAAACCCTGATTCAGTCGCAACGGGTTGCAGGGATGAACAACCCACACCTGGCTGCCATGAAATACAGCATCTCGCCGTTAAATTATCATGGAAAAATTACAGTGAAATCCACCCTTAACGGCAACATCATCAACGATGGAGTGGAGCGCTACAAGCAATTGAATCAAAAGCACCTGCAGCCGGTTGATGCCGGCGCTGAGGGAAAGTTGAGCTGGCTGGTAGTGAAAACCACCCAATCGGCCATCGAAGTAGCAGAGGCAGTGAAGCTGAATGTTTTTTTTGAAAATAACCCCATTGAGCCTGAAATTAAAAGCATCATCACCACCGGCCAGGTAGAATCATTTTTCAGCGCTGATCTTGAGAGATTGCATGTGCTGACGGTAGAGAAAATCACCGCCATTTACACTTCTAAACCTGACGATAGCAATAATCCCCTTGCCAACGCCAAAGTGAAAGCCATGCTGACTGAATCGTACGACTGGCTGGCGAATGAAAGCAAAGCCGAATGGGAAGAAATCTGGAAAAAAATTGATGTACAAATTGACGGCGACCGGCTTGCGCAAAAGCTGTTAAGGATGCATCTTTACCACCTGATGGTCTCATTTTCGCATCATAACAAGGATTTTGACGCCAGCATTACCGCGCGCGGATTGCACGGAGAGGCTTACCGCGGCCATATTTTCTGGGATGAACTTTTTATTCTGCCATTTTACGCCATGCATTTCCCCGAAGCGGCCAAAGCCATGCTGATGTATAGGTACCGGCGGTTGGATCAAGCGCGTGATTATGCCAAAGAATACGGCTACCAGGGCGCTATGTTCCCCTGGCAAAGCGGCAGCGACGGTAGAGAAGAAACGCAGGTGGTGCATCTCAACCCCATCACCGGAGAGTGGGGCGACGATTACAGCTCGCTGCAGCGCCACGTATCGCTGGCAGTGGCTTACAATGTTTGGGAATATTTTAAGATCACCGCAGATAAAGATTTTATCAAAGAATTCGGCGCTGAGATGTTCCTCGAAATCTGCCGATTCTGGGCCTCCAAAGCTAAAAAGGATGAAACCACCGGACGCTACTCGATCAAAAATGTAATGGGACCGGACGAGTTCCACGAAACCTATCCCGAAGCTACCGAAGGCGGACTGAAAGACAACACATACACCAATCTTATGGTGGCCTGGACATTAGAACGGGCTTTCGACCTTCTTGACCAACTTGAACCTGCCGGCCAGAAAATTATTAAATCCAGAATTGGCCTCACTGAGGATGAGATGGCCAGTTGGCAGGAAATTTCCCATCAGTTGAACATCGTCATCAAGAATGATATTCTGGCGCAATATGATGGATATTTTGAACTGAAAGAGCTGGACTGGGATTATTTCCGCAAAAAGTACGGCAACGTTTACCGGATGGATCGTCTGCTGAAAGCCGAAGGTAAATCGGCCGACGAGTACAAAGTGGCCAAGCAGGCCGACACACTGATGACCTTTTACAACTTGCCGGAAAAAGAGGTAACCCACATCCTGGAACGGCTTGGTTACCAGCTTTCACCAGAATACCTGAAGCAAAACCTCGGATATTATTTGCAGCGCACATCTCACGGTTCAACGCTTTCGAGGGTGGTTCACGCCCAACTGGCTAACATGATTGGAAACAAGCAATTGAGTTGGGAACTCTATCTTGACGCCCTCACCAGCGACTACAACGATATTCAGGGTGGAACCACCGGCGAGGGTATCCATGCCGGAGTAATGGCCGGAACGGTGCTCGTAGCCATGCAATCGTATGCCGGAGTTGATGTTCGTGACGGCAACCTCCGAATTAACCCTAACCTACCTTTGCACTGGCGCAGCATTAAATTCAAGTTTAAGTTGCGGGGAAATCTTTTTGAGATTGAAGTTTCACAGGCTGAGGTAAAAGTGAAATACGAGGGTGAAGATGAAAAAGTGATTTTTTGGGTGAATGGTGAAGAGAAAATAGCTGTGAGAAAGTTTTCAGATATGGTCAATTAAATGTCGGTTCCTAAACCAGCCACCACGACAGTCATCAATATAAAAGAAATGATTTACTTTTACGTTTGAAAAAAAATAGAGCCATGACCAATTTCAACATATCAATACCCGACCAAAAAGTTGAGTTTTTTAAAGAACTGATAAGAAATCTTGGATTTGCAAAAATTGAATCTGTTGATGATTTTGACATTCCGGAACACCATAAAAGGATTCTCGACGAGCGTTTGAAGCACCTTAACGAAAACCATGGGTCTTTGCGGGATTGGGAAGAGGTAAAAAAAGAACTGGATAAAAAATATGATGTACAAAATTGAACTTACCTCTTTTGCTGAACTTGATATTCAGGAAAGCATCCAATGGTACAATGATGCTTCAAATGGTTTAGGAAACAGTTTTTATAAAAATATTAAGTCCACAATTTCTTTGATTCAACGAAATCCAAAGTATTTTCCGGTACGATATAAAACAATCCATACAGCCCTTGTAAAAGAATTCCCCTTTATGATTCATTACCAAATAAATGAGACAAATGAGGCCATTATTATTTTGGGGGTTATTCACACAAGCCGCAACCCAAAAATATGGGATAAGCGGACTGATTGATCAAGATCAACATTGAAACAAATACGACTTTCATAGATATGGCAAAAACAACAAAAAAATTAACTATTCATTCAAACCATGAACCCATGGTTCTGTTGCCACTAAAACAGTACGAATCGTTAATTGAAGATATTGAAGATCGTTTGACAGCAATGGAACGTAAAGATGAGCCGGAATTAACACATGAGGAGGTCGAAAAAAGATTTACAGAAATTTTCGACAAACGATGAAATGCTCCCTTACGATCTGAAAAGTTTTTCCCCAAATTTCTAAAATGAAAAAGTGTCAGTCGAATACCCGCGCCGAAGTTTCAATATAAAGAAATATAACCACTTAAACCATTCAACGCTAATCTACGTTAAACCTGCCAATAAACTGCAACACTATTCAACATGCTTCACGATTTAATCACCATAACCCCCCAACACGAAAACTCGGCAAAGATGGTTTTCGATAAATTGCTTGAGATGAGAGTCGCAAGCCCAAAAGAAAAAATGATCGTCACCATTTCGGGCGAAGTAGGTTCAGGAAAATCCACCATTTCCATCGTCCTGGGTCGCTTGCTTACCAATCAGGGAACCCGCTCAAAAATCATTGACCTGGACGATTTTTACAAAATTCCACCGTTGGAACGCAGAGCATGGCGCATGAAGCACGGTATTGACAGTATTGGTTACGATGAATACGATTGGGATAAGGTGAATCAAAACATTGACCATTTTCAAAAAAGTAAAGTTTGTAAAATGCCCTGCGTTGACCTCATTACCAAGCACGT
This sequence comes from Bacteroidales bacterium, assembly GCA_014860585.1. Lineage (NCBI taxonomy): Bacteria > Pseudomonadati > Bacteroidota > Bacteroidia > Bacteroidales > Bacteroidales bacterium. The sequence goes on from JACZJL010000078.1 coordinate 24,585, forward strand.
GGATGAGTTGACTACCGATTACAAAGGTATCGACATGCTCATTATTAACGGGCTGTATTCACTGAAAATCGAAAATGCCGACCTGAAAGTTTTCATCGAACAAAGTTTCGACAAAACCTTTGAAGCCCAGCAATACAATTGGAAAGAAAAGCTGGATGACTACCGTTACAAAGTGCTCCAGCGCGAGCATGAGGTGGTAAACTCGCCAAAAGGGCTGGCCGATTATTACATTGATTTTGAATCAAGTTTTTTTCACCTTTAACATAAAGTCAAAAACTAATGCTTGGAGATATTCTTCTAATTACCGAAAAACACCGTGCAGCAGCCGCTATTATTGTGGACCACATGCTATCCAATCGCAAAGACCGTATGGTGATTGCTATTTCAGGCGAGTCTGGTTCAGGGAAATCAGAGCTGGTACATGCCATAGCCAAACTGTTGCGCAAAGAGGGCATTTTTGCCAAACCATTTCACACCGACAATTACTACAAGACTCATCCGCTTGAACGACGCGAATGGCGCTCGAAACACGGAATCGAAAACGTGGTTGGGTTTGATGAATACGACTGGGAGGCCATCAACCGTAATATTGCCGACTTCCGCGAAAGTGAAGTGTCCGAAATGCCCTGTGTCGATCTGGTTACCGAGCAGGTTGACCGACTGATCACCAACTTTGGCGAGGTGGACATGCTCATTGTTGACGGGCTCTACGCCATCAAAGCGCCGGATGTTGACCTGCGAATCTTTATTGATCTCACCTATCTTGAGACCAAAGAGAAACACACCAAAGACGCCCGCGGTAAGGAGGTGATGGATGAAGCCCGGTGGGCAACGCTCGGACAGGAACACAAAATGGTGCAGTCACTCAGACCAATGGCTGACATCATTATCACCAAAGATTATGAAGTTCAGGTGGTAAAAGGATTTTGAAATTTCAAAGGTCTTCTCTAACTTGCAGGTTTTCTCTATCAAAAACAATTCAAAAAACATTGAAAAGTGATTTGTTTAGGTTGATAATTACTAATTAGCCCATGGCAAATCAACCATAGTTCAAAACCTCCATAAACTCACAACCTAAATATTTGCGGTGAAAAAGGAAAATAATCACCGCATTTATGCGGTAAATAATCTGTATTTTTGCCGCAAATTAATTTTTAGTCATGGCAAAATACATCTACGAATATGATAACTGGACGGACTTTTCGTGGGATGATAAAGCGATAAACACCTTGTTCGGAGAAGTCCGGTTAATGCAGGGAAAAATCGTCGGACAGATGAACACGCTTGGATTTTCTACAAAAGAGGAAGCTACACTTACTACTTTAACATTAGACGTAGTTAAATCATCTGAAATAGAAGGCGAATTGCTGAATTACGATCAGGTACGCTCATCAATAGCAAGACGCCTGGGCATCAATACCGCAGGATTGGTGCCAAGTAGCCGTCATGTAGAAGGTGTGGTAGAAATGATGCTTGATGCCACACAAAGACACAACTTGCCTTTAACCGAAAAACGATTGTTTGGTTGGCACGCAGCGCTATTCCCAACAGGGTACAGCGGACCTTACCAAATAGAAGCCGGACAATACCGAAGTGGCGAAATGCAAGTGGTTTCGGGAGCTATGGGCAAAGAGAAAGTACATTACGAAGCTGTAAAAGCCAATCTGGTAAAATCAGAAATGGACAAGTTTTTGGATTGGTTCAATAACGATAACACGCTTGACCCTGTTTTAAAAGCAGCCGTAGCGCATTTTTGGTTTATTATCATTCACCCTTTTGACGATGGTAATGGCAGGATTGGAAGAGCCATCAGCGATATGTTGCTTGCAAGGGCAGAGGGTAGTGGGGAACGTTTTTATAGCCTGTCTGGCCAGATATTAATAGAACGTAAGCGCTATTATGAAGTATTACAAAGCGTACAACATAGTACAAAAGACATAACCGAGTGGATACTATGGTTTTTGAACTGCCTGAAAAATGCTATGATCGCCACCGAAGACATTACTCAAAGAATATTGCGTAAATCCGGATTTTGGAAATTACACGAAAATACACCGATTAACGAACGTCAACGCTTAGTGCTAAATAAGCTTATTGACGGATTCGAAGGCAAACTACAAACATCAAAATGGGCGAAATTGACCAGGGTCTCTACCGATACTGCTTTGCGTGACATCAAAGACTTAATTGAAAAAGGCATCTTAAAGCAAACAAATGAAAAAGGGCGAAACGCAAACTACGAATTAACCGACTTAAAAATGGAATAACCTCTGGCTTTTGCAAAAAGTACCGTGCTTGTGAATCGCCAAATGTGCCAGGCAGCAAAACTTAGATTACCAGAGCGCATAGACCAAAATTAATGTTAAAAAAGCCCATAATTTAATAACAACAAAAACAGACACAACGCCACACCTTATGACCTATAACTACGCTCAATTATCCAACGGCATCCGTGTTATTCACCGCGAAACCTCGGGCAATGTGGCCCATTGCGGTGTGGTAATTGATGCCGGTTCGCGCGACGAACTTCCGGAGGAAAACGGCATTGCCCACTTTATCGAGCACATCATTTTTAAAGGAACAAAAAACCGCAAGGCTTTCCACATCCTTAGCCGGCTCGAAAACGTCGGAGGCGACCTGAACGCCTACACCGCCAAAGAAGAAACATTCATCTACGCTTCATTCCTGAAAGATTACTACGAGCGGTCACTGGAGCTTTTCGCCGATATCCTTTTTAATTCAACATTCCCCGAAAAGGAAATCCAAAAAGAAAAAGATGTGGTGCTGGATGAAATTAACTCATACAAGGATTCCCCTTCGGAACTGATTTTTGACGAATTTGAAGAACTGCTTTTCAAAGGCCATCCCATTGGCGGAAGTATTCTTGGCAGTCCTGAAACCGTAAAAAGCTTTCGGCGGGACGATATCATCCGGTTTATGTTGCGCAATTATCTAACCAGTAGGATGGTGATATCATCGGTGGGAAATATTAGGATGGACAAACTGGTGATGCTGGCAGAACAATTTTTTGGATGGGTTCCGGTGACAAACGCAGAAGTGAAAAGGGAAATGTTTGAAAAATATACCCCCGAATCGAAAACCGAACCGAAGTCGAATTTCCAGGTGCATTGCGTGCTTGGGAACCTGGCTTACAGCCTGAAAAATGAAAAAAGGACTGCATTGGCACTGCTCAACAATATCCTGGGTGGACCCGGTATGAACACACGCCTCAACCTGAATATCAGAGAACGCTACGGTTATTGTTACAACATCGAATCACACTACCAACCTTTCTCCGACACAGGGTATTTTAATATTTACATTGGAACTGACAACGGTTACCTCGACAAATCCATTCAGCTTATTTTTAAAGAATTAAAAGCGCTAAAGGAAAGAGCTCTGGGAACACTTCAGCTCCATCGTGCCAAACAACAAATCATTGGCCAGTTGGCTATTTCACTCGAATCGGGTGTCGGCGAAATGATCTCTATCGGGAAAAGCCATCTCTTTTTTGATAAAGTGGATACATTTGAAAAAATTCAACAAAAAATTAACCTTCTGACAGCAAAAGACCTTCAGGATGTGGCCAATGAAATTTTTATTCAGGATAAATTCAGCACGTTGACTTATCTGCCCAAACAACCATAATAATCCCATCTCAAAATCTTTGTTATGATACAACCCATTCACCCTGACTTCGAAACCTATGCTGAACAATATACTTCAGAGGAGCCCGATTATCTGAAAGAGCTTTATCGTGAAACCAACCTGAAAACAATGTACCCACGTATGATGTCAGGTCATCTGCAGGGGCAGTTTCTGAAAATGATCAGCCAGTTGATGTATCCCCGTCGCACTCTCGAAATCGGAACATTTACCGGTTATTCCGGAATATGCCTTGCCCAGGGTCTTGCTCCGGACGGACTGCTGCACACCATTGACAGCAATCCCGAATCGGTGGCCATCGGGAAGAAATACTTTGAAAAAGCCGGAGTAAAAGACAAAATCATTTCTCATATCGGAAATGCGATGACCGTCATCCCTGGGATGGATGAAGTTTTTGATTTGGTTTTCATTGATGCAGACAAGGAAAATTACCTTAATTATTACCAGCTTGTTTTCGAAAAAGTCAGAACCGGCGGAATAATCCTGGCCGACAATGCTTTCTGGGATGGCAAAGTGCTCGACGAACAGCATGCCGATCATGAAACGAAGGGGATTATTGAGTTCAACCGCTTTATCAAGCGGGACAAGCGGGTTGAACATCTGCTGCTGACGCTCAGGGACGGGTTGATGATGATCAGGAAAAAATGAGATTTTTAATGGAACATCTCAACAAGACTGTTTTCAACTGATTGTTGCTAAAGCTATTTCAACTAACCAGTGATTTCTCCGGTTTTTTCACAAATACAAAAAGTCGCTGGACTGTTCTGAATGCCATCAAAGCCAGCAGTGGCATGATATCAAGTGGCAGTTGCTGAGGCATCCTGTTCCAGGTTACAAGGCAGAAAAAAATCAAAGTAGCATAAACAACAAGGTAAACGGTAGCTAATTTCTTCCAGCCCGAAACCAATGCAATCACAAAAATCAGGTTCAATGGATTTGCCCAAAGAATATTCATATTCGATTGGAACGATGGGTGATCGCTGAACAACCGGAGAAAAAGAAACAAAAGTCCAAGAATTCCCGTAACTGTAAAAATGAACAGATCAAATCGATCGGAAGTTTGCCTTGTAGTTTTTAATAACAGAATCTCCGCAACATACAGTACAAGCAAAAGCCAGAAAAAAACCATCGGACCTGCAAAATCACCAGGTCTTTCAAATGTTTCCTTACCCTGAAACAGTAACTTCGACTCCCCTACCCAATCGGTTTTGGCCAGCCCATTCATCAGATTGGCCGGCAAAAAATAGCTTTGATAGTTGGAAATTTTTATATCTGATTGTTTCCCAAGAAGGAGGTTAATACCCAACGACAGCCATGGATCGTGATGAATATATTGGCGTAGCTCTTGTCGAAAAGTCGAACCGGATGGGTGGTTGAAGAGGTCATCATATCCCTGATCGCCTGCTTGAGCATACAACAGCCCGAGTACCCGTGTCGTGCAGTTATCCTCAAAGAAATCGTACAGGTAACCCCTGTTTTCGGTCAATGAATTCATTTCCAACGAGTCATAAATCCGATTGAGTAATCCCGTGTCAAACGTGAGCACCTGCTCATAAATACTTCGGTTTTCTGAAGTGTACTCTTCCAGGAAATCATCGAAATCTGTTACCGTCAGCGCATATTCGAGGTTTCCCATCAAAAACCGCAGATAAAAATGAGATTGGCTAAAATCGAATGTTCCGTAATTGTAAACTTTGTCAAACCTGTTTAACGGGTCAACAATGCGAATGGCGGTATGGCCGAAAATAGCATACAAATCCTCTCCCTGTCCGCAGGTGAGGATCGAAATTTTTGCCTGGTCAGAAAGTTGTTGTGCAAAAATAGCTGGTGAACAGTACAGGAAGGCTACCAACAGGAAAATTAATCGCCGGGAGAGGCTATTCAGACTTTTTAACAACGACATAAAAATTGTTTTCGATTGGCAAGTAGCCCATTTCGTAGCAATAGAAATAGGTTGTACCGGCTTTGGTTGTGTAAATGTTTGTAAAGAAGTTAAAATCGAAGCCCTCTTTCAGCAGCATATCCTTGTGTACGGTAGCTTTGCCAACCGGGGCCAGTTTCATCAGGATGCGCCTGTTTTTCTGCAATTTACTATTGACGTTTCTGATGTAGTTTGTTTCAACCCTGTTTTGTCGGTTGTTGTAATTGTTGCGACATTGATCGGAGCAAAAAACCTTGTCAATCCTTCCAAGGATTTTTTCCCCACATTCAGGACATAGTTTTTCCATGATATTCAGGTTTTTATTACGGTTGTAAAAGTAAGAACATTTTTGCAATATCCGTTTACAAACGTTTACACCCGCTTAAGTCCGTTTACAAACGCAAGTAAATGTTTATTAACCGAATCACCCCAATCCCCCACCCTATCTTTGCTCCATGATTTTTTACTTAGTTCCTGCCAGAAAATTTTTAATGTTGAAAATCATTGTTTTCCCCAACCCTCCCGAAGTTTCGGGATAAATTCCGGGAGCAATGATTTTCAACGATTTACTCCCTTTAGGGCGGGGTAAATAAATCGTTGAAAATCAAATTCAGAATATTTTCTGGCAGGAACTTCTTAATGTTTAACCATAAATTTTAAATGTCATGAAAAGCTTAAGAAACAGTGTTCAGTTGATTGGGAACCTTGGAATGGACCCGGAAGTAAAACAAGTAGCAAATGGTAACAAGATGGCCCGCTTCTCCCTGGCCACCAGCGAAACCTACAAGAATGAGAAAGGTGAGAAAGTAACCGACACCCAGTGGCACAACCTCATCATCTGGGGCGGACTGGCCGAAGTGGCCGAGAAGTACCTGAAAAAAGGAAAACAGATCGCAGTGGAAGGCCGTCTGGAAACCAACACCTACGATGACAAAGAAGGCAACCGCAAGTTCTACACACAGATCGTGGTAAACGACCTGGTGATGCTCGGAAAAGAGAGCAACTAACCCTCACTTCCCTGAAAACCGAAGCCCGTTGGAGCAATCTGGCGGGCTTTTTTATTCCAAATTTTTAGGAGGCTCTCTAAAAAGTCGATTATTAGCACAGAGCGTTGAAAATCTATGAGGAAGACTTTTGAGACCGCCTCTTTATAATAAACTCTTCACTACCCTCTTCACCAATGTTCCTTTTTCACCACTTAGTTTAAACTGGTAAACTCCGGATTGAAGATCCG